>JBQDJW010000018.1:0-2961 GCA_052086425.1 Pseudoclavibacter sp.
GATCGAGGCATTTCCGCAAGAACTCAGCGGCGGCATGCGACAGCGGGCCCTGATCGCGATCGCGATCGCGAAGACACCAGACCTGCTGATCGCAGACGAGCCGACGACCGCCCTCGATGCGACGGTGCAGCAACGCGTGCTCAACACGCTCGACGCGACCGTGACGGATTTGGGGACGTCGTTGATCCTGATCTCGCACGATATCGCCGTCGTCGCGGGTTTGACCGAGCGAATCTTTGTGATGTATGCGGGACGGGTCGTCGAATCTGGACCGACGGCGGATGTGCTGGAGAACCCGAGTCATCCGTATACGCAAGCGCTGCTGCGGAGCGTGCGAAGCCTCACCGATGACGACGTGCCCCTGTACTCGATCCCGGACTCGCTCAGGGTGTCGTGGGCGGAAGAGGAGGCGGGTCATGCTGCTTGAAGCTCAGATGGTCTGCAAGACCTTCCGCGCGCGTCGTGCGACCGGAGTGGTGAAGGCTGTGGCCGACGCTACGGTGACGGTGAAACCGGGCGACTTCACCGCCATCGTCGGCGAGAGCGGAAGCGGCAAGAGCACGCTTGCGCGAATGCTGCTCGGCCTGGTGCCGACGACCTCTGGCCAGGTCATGTTCGATGGTGTCGACATCGCGGCGATGAAGAAACACGAACAACTTCATTACCGCAGGTCGGTGCAGGCGGTCCTGCAAGACCCTGCGGGATCGCTCAATCCACGGAAGACGGTGGAACGGTCGATCGCAGAGGTCATCAGGTTCCACGGCATCGCTCGAGGGAGCGCGGTGCGAGACAAGGTGCTCGAATCCCTGGAACTCGTTGGAATGACGCCTGCGCGCCGATTCATCGGGAGATACCCGCACGAATTGAGCGGAGGACAGCGACAACGCGTGCTCATCGCGAAGGCGATCGTCCTCGACCCCAAGATCATCGTCGCGGACGAGGCCGTCTCTGCACTGGACGCCTCCGTCAAGGCCGGGATCCTGGACCTTCTGGAGGAGCTCCGCGTTCAATTCGGCATCGGATACGTGTTCATCACGCACGACTTGTCTGTGGTCAAGAAGGTCGCCGAGCGGGTGATCGTGATGAAGTCCGGGCTCATCGTCGAGGAAGGTACGAAGACGCAGATCTTCGCCGCACCGCGTCATGCCTACACGAAGCAACTGCTCGCGGCCTCGCCACGGCTTGACACACGTCGCACGCCAGCGACAGACACGAATCGTTCGGCTCACACCGGACGCAATGGAAAGAGGTAGTCCATGCGAAAAAGAAGATGGTCCTTGTCCGCCGCTGCTGCCGTCGCTGCCGTTCTGGTACTGACGGGTTGCACGTTCGGCGATCCCGAAGCGACGGCCGGGGGTGACGAAGAGGCGACGTTCGTCGCAGGGACGGGAAGCGTCCCGCACCTGAATCCGCAGATCATCGTGTCGCCTTCGGTCAACAACGTGGCCGGCAGCATGCTCGAGCCGCTCGTCCGAATGAACGACACGTTCGAAATCGTCCCATGGCTCGCGAAGGAATGGGAGGTGGCAGGCGATGGGATGAGTTTCACGCTGCATCTCGAGGAAGACGTTCGCTGGCACGATGGGGAACCGTTCACGTCCGACGATGTCAAATTCAACATCGAAGAGGTGATGCAGTTCCAGTCGCACGGCTCTGCACTCGTGGAGAGTGTCGAGAACGTCGAAACGCCCGACGAGCACACGGTCGTTGTGGAGTTCTCGGAGCCGTACGGCCCGGTCATGCAGGTGCTCTCACTCCAGTACATCTTGCCGAAGCACATCTACGGCGGCACAGACATCATCGAGAACCCCGCGAACATGGAACCAGTCGGGACCGGTGCCTTCGTGTTCGAGTCGTTCAAAGAGGGCGATGAGGTGACGTTGACCGCGAACCCCGACTATTGGAAGGGTGACGTCGAGATCGATCGCATGGTCTGGGTGACCATGGGCGACACGAACGCAACGGCGCTCGCGCTCCTCGCCGGCGAGTTCGCGGTGGGCGGAGCGGGGCAGGGGATGCTCGATCAAATCAGGGCAGACCCCGATCTCGAGACGACGCAGAATGGGCAGTTACCACGCCAGTTCGTGATGACGATGAATGCGGATTCGCCTGAGCTCGCCGACCCCGCTGTGCGCGCCCTTGTGTACCAAGCGGTCAACCGGGAAGAGGTGACATCGACAGCGCTCCCCGAAGTGTCGGTCATGCCGAAGAGCATGTACCCGGAACAGCTGAGCTGGATCGACGCGGGAGTCGACTATGACGAGCGATTCCCGTACGACCCCGAGGCGATCGGAGCGGCACTGGACGAGGCAGGTTACCCCCTCGGTGAAGATGGGTTCCGGTTCACGATTCGGCTGAACTTCATGAGCTCTACCTCTGAGTCCAAAGCCGTAGCTCAGGTGTTGAAGGCGTCGATGGCCGAAGTGGGCATCAATCTCGACCTCGTCGGCGAAGACGTTGCGGTGTTCACTGAGAACGTGTACCAGAAGCGCGACTTCGACGTCGCGATCGTGGAGGCCACGCTCGGAGTGGACCCGAGTCTCGGCATCACGCGCTGGTACGAGTGCAATCCGGAGAAGGCCAATGCAGAGAACCCGTCAGGAGTCTGCGACGAGGAGCTGCAAGCGGCAGCAGACGCCGCCCTCCATACGGCGGACGAAGCTGAACGTGCACAGCACTTCCAGACGATTCAAGACCGTGCGCTCGAACTGATGATCTCGGCACCGATCGCGTTCTCCGTTCCGTTCTCCGTGTACAACCAGGCGCAATGGGAAGGACTTGGGAGCAATCTCGTCGGCAACGACTGGACCGAGGTGAAGCCAAAGGGCTAACTCACGACACGTCGAGCATCGTGAGCCAGAGAGCCTGGCCTGTCTCCGGCTGACCAGGGTTCTCGCCCTCGACCGCGGGGCCGCCGCCACAAAAGAAGCGGCGGCCCCCCGGGGGCGTGTAGGTGGGGTT
>JBQDJW010000018.1:2971-12903 GCA_052086425.1 Pseudoclavibacter sp.
CTCGGTAGGCCCTGGGTTCTCGCCCTCCACCGGGCGGCCGCGCAATCATCAGTGGCGGCGCCCCCGCGGTCGCTTCTCGTTGCGATTGCCGCGCCCGCGCGCGCAGAGCATCCGGTCCGTGCCGGGCAATGTCGTCGGTGCCGCCTACACTGCGGCACAGCGCGTGAAGCGCGCGCGCCGGCGATGCGGGAAGAAGTCGAATGGCAACGAAAGACGTGCGGCCGTGGCCGGCGCTGTGGGCGCTCGTCATCGGCTTCTTCATGATCCTCATCGACCAGACCATCGTCGCCGTCGCGAACCCATCGATTCAGGCGGGGCTCGAGACGACGACGAGCAACGTGATCTGGGTGACGAGCGCCTACCTGCTCGGCTATGCCGTGCCGCTGCTCGTGACCGGGCGCATGGGCGACCGCTTCGGGGTCAAGCGGCTCTACCTGACAGGCCTCGCGATCTTTACGCTCGCGTCCCTCTGGTGCGGGCTCGCCGACTCCCTTCCCGGCAGCGGCATCGCGAATCTCATCGTCGCGCGCGCAGTGCAGGGTGTCGGCGCCGCGACGATGGCGCCGCAGACGATGGCGGTCATCACACGACTGTTCCCGGCCGAGAAGCGGGGCTCCGCCATGGCGCTGTGGGGCGCGACGGCCGGCATTGCGACACTGCTCGGCCCGCTGGTCGGCGGTCTGCTCGTCGACGGCCTCGGGTGGGAGTGGATCTTCTTCATCAACGTCCCCATCGGCATCGCCGGGTTCGTGCTCGCGTGCGTGCTGGTGCCGAATCTCGAGAAGCATCGCCACGCGTTCGACTGGACAGGGGTCGCGCTCTCCGCGGTCGGCATGTTCCTCGTCGTGTTCGCGCTGCAGGAGGGAAACGCGTTCGACTGGAACGGCTGGGTGTGGGTGTCGATCGCGCTCGGCGTCGCGGTGCTCGTGGCGTTCGTCGTGTGGCAGCGCTTCAACCGGCGCGAGCCCCTCGTGCCGCTCGGACTATTCAAAGACCGCAACTTTTCGTTTGCGAATCTGGCGATGTCGTCGGTCGGGTTCTCGATCACGGCCATGTTCATCCCGCTCATCTACTTCTTCCAGGTCGTGCGCGGCATGACCCCGACAGAGTCGGCCCTCATGGCCGCGCCGATGGCGCTGGGCTCGCTCGCGCTCGCGCCGATCGCTGGCCGTCTGACCGACCGCGTCAACCCGCGCTGGCTCGTCATGCCGGGCGTGGCGCTCGTGTCGCTGGCGCTCTGGCTCTACGCCGTCATGATGTCGCCCGATCAGCCGATCCTGCTGCTGCTCATCCCGTCGGCCGTCATGGGCCTCGGCAGCGCATTCATGTGGGGGCCGCTCGCGACGACGGCGAACCGCAACCTCGCCCTGCACGAGGCCGGCGCGGGCTCCGGCGTCTTCAACACGACCCGACAGCTCGGCGCCGTGATCGGCTCGGCCGCGATCGCAGCGCTCATCAGCAACCGCCTCTCGGCGAACCTCTCCGGGTCGTTGCCGGAGGGCGCGGAGGCGACGTTCGGCGCCGAAGTCAGCGCGGGCACGACGCTCCCAGAGACATTGCACGCGCCATTCACGGATGCCATGAGCCAGACGATCATGCTTCCTGCAGCCGTGATTCTGGTCGCCTTGATCTGTGGCGCGTTCTTCGTGAAGCCGCGCTTCATGGATGGCCGTGCGTCGCGGGCGGCGGGGGTCTCAGCGCGCGCGGCCGACACGGCGGATCCTGCAGGCGCGGCGAGTTCGGTCGGCACGGCCGACCCCTCGGGAACCGGGGACGTCGCCGATCCGTCGAGATAGCCTCGCGGCTTCACGGCGTAGCGCCTGCGCTCCGGCTGCGATCGGGGTTACGGGGAGTCGACCCCGGGCCTACGCTTGGCAAAAAGGCGCCGGTCTGCGAAGTGACGTGCGACGAGGAAGACGCACGCTGGGGGCGGTCTCGACCGGCGTCGACGCGACGGCCTTTGCGGTTCGGGCGCCGCACGCAAATGAGTGTCGCGCTCGTGCTCGCTGCGTGGCGGCGCCGGGACCTCGCCGGCTGACGCGCGCGCACGCACGCTGACCGTTCTCGGTTTTCGCGCCCCGCAGCGGAGCCGCGATACCTACACTGGTGGCGTGGCGCATCCGTGATGGCGCCGCTCGGGAGGAACCGTGTGGATCGCCGACGCGCTGCTCGCCGTCGCCCTTGTCACGACCGGCATCTCGGCGGGCGTGTTCTTCGCCTTCACGAGCCTGATCGTTCCGGGCCTTCGCAGCGCCGGGGCGCGTGAGACGCTTCGCGGGTTCCAGCTCATCGACAGCAGATTGCAGCCGACCTCGTCGTCGACCGACTGGCAACCGGTGTTCGGGGTCGTCGTGTTCGGGCCGACCCTCATCATCCCGGCCGCATTCCTCGCCGCGCTCGCGGCCGCACCGCCTTCCGTGCTCGTCCTCATCGCCGCTGCCGCCGTTGCCTACATCGTCGGCTTCTGGTTGCCGACGATCGCGACGATCGTGCCGTTCAACAATCGCGTGCGCGACATGCGCCTCGACACGATGAGCGACGACGAGCTCGCGGCCGCGCGCGCCGACTTCGACCGCAACTGGGCCGGATGGAACCTCGTACGCACCGTCTCGACGGCGGCGAGCGTCGCGCTCCTCGCCGCAGCCGCCGTCGTCGCATAGCCGGGGCCCGGATGCGACAGCTCCGGATGCGGGAACGGTACGGCCGGTAGGCTTCGCACGGCGACCACGAACGGTGCGCCGCACGATCGGAGGCTTATGCCGACCCTTGGCGATTTGCCCGGCGAACCATCTACGGAGCGGCCGGAGGACGACGACGAGATCCCTCGTCGCGGGAGGTCCGGCGTGTTCAAGCTGCTCGCGGCACTCGTGATCCTGGGGCTTGCCGCACCGGCGCTCATCGGCATCATGCGACTGCTCGGCGGCTGACGGGCACGGTTCGATGTGTGGCAGGCGACGACCGCCTGCGACCGATCGGGGGACGCGACGGACGAACGCGGGGCCGCTCCCGAGGGAGCGACCCCGCGCACGCTGGGGGCGTGTTCGGCCGCCTAGCCGCGCTGGGTCGCGCGGCGACGACCGAGCGAGATGGCCGTGACTCCGGCGTCGGCGAGAAGCAGGCCGAGCCCGGCGACGCCGAACAGGTCGTCTGAGCCGGTCGGCGCGAGCGAGTTGCCGTTGTTCGACTGACCGCTGTCACCCGTCTGGGCGCCTCCGGCTGGCTCGCCGCCGCTCTCGCCGACGACCGTGAACTCGAAGTTGACGACGTCGCCCGTTGCCGGGTCGGTCGCCGTCACAACGTAGGTGCCGACGGGGAAATCGAGGCGGCCGAGCTCTGCGCCGGTATCGACGTCGTACTCGGCGAACACGATCTGACCCGTAAACGTTCCGTCGTCGCCGATCGTGACCTCGAACGAGCCCGACTCGGGGCCCTCGATCGCGATCGTGACGGTCGCGCCCGGGGTGAAGCCGAGCAGGTAGTAATCGACCGTGTCGCTCGGCGCGAACGTGTCCTGAAAAGTGCCGCCGCTGAGCGGGTAGGTGTACTCGTCGCTGTCGTCGTAGAACTCGACACTCGTCGTTGCCGTTGCGCCACCCTGCGTCATGGTCCATGTCGTGACGCCGAGTTCCCACGCCTCGCCAAAGGCGTTTCCTCCGTAGGAGTACGTCACGACGCCGGCGGCATCGGGCACGAGCGCGTCGCTGATGACGGTGTCGCCGACCATGAGGGTGACGGGAACTCCGGGCTCGAATCCGGAGCCCGTGAGCGTGAACCCGTCAACAGCGGACTGGTAGGCGCCCATGCGCTCTGCCGGTGCGGACAGGGCCGGGGCCTCGGCCTCGGGCGTCGTTGCCGCGGGCGTCGTCGTCTCGGGTGTTTCAGTCTCGGTTGCAGCCGGGGCGGATGTCTCGGTATCGGCCGGCGTCGGGTCCGTCGTCTCGGTGTCGGCGGGCGCGTCGGTCTCGGGCGCTTGCGACTCGGGCGGCGTCGTGCTGTCGTCGGGGTTCCCGGCCGCGAACGTCGGGGCAGCAAGCGCAAGCGTGCCGCCCGTCGCGAATGCGGCGGCGATGGCGGCGGCGATGAGCCGCTGCCGCAACGTGAGCGATGCTTCAATCATGGGGAAATCGTAAGCATCGCCACAGCTTGATATCAGCTTTCTCGGGTCACAACTTTGTGACGAAACCACAGCATCCGACGAGAGGTGTTGTCGATTCCCCAGTGGCCGCATCCGTGAGCACAGGAGAGGAACGAACGCCCTATGCCGGATTGACGATGCCGGCCCGGCGCCGGTTGAAGTCGATGGTGCGCTGATCGAGCGGCGTCGAGTTGGCGGAGAGCGCCGCCGAGATGCGCGTCGCGTAGAGGCGCACCGGGTCGACGAGCGGTGCGCCCGAGAGCCGATTGGTCGGGAAGACGGCCCCGAGCGCGGCGACGACCTTGCCGCTGCCGTCGTGCACGGGCGCGGCGACGGCACCGGCGCCGTGGGCGACGAACTTCTCGGAGATGCAGTACCCGTCGCGGCGCACTCTGGCAAGGGCGTCCTTGAGCTCCTGCGGGGTCGCGGGGTTGAACTCGGTGAACTTCGTGAGGTGATTGCGCGCGAAGTGGTCGATGTCGTCTGGGCTTGCGTCGGCGAGCAGCACGAGCCCCGTCGCCGTGACGTGCAGGGGGAGGCGCCCGCCGATGCGGTTCGCGCCGCTCCAATTGGGGTGCGCGCGAAGCGCGTCGAGGTAGACGACTTCGTGGTCGTCGCGCACGGCGAGCTGCACCGAGAGGCCGGTGCGGCGGTGGAGGTCGACGAGGTGAGGCACCGCGATCTCGCGCATGTGCATGCCGTTCGTCGAAGCGGAGGCGAGGTCGAGGAACCGTCGGCTGAGCCGGTAGCGGCCGTGGTCGTCGACGTCGAGGCCGCCCCAATCGAGCAGCTCGCGGACGAGGCGATGCGCGGTGGGCAGGGGCAGGTCGGCGTGCCGGCTGATCTCGGAGAGCCGAAGCGAGCCGTCGCCGTGCTGGAACGCGCCGAGCACCGAGAGCACGCGCTGGGCGGCCGTGCGCTTCGGCGGTTCGTGCTCGCCCATCGCCGGGCCCGACGTATCCGCCACGGCTGCCGAACTCACCGGTTTCTCCGATCCGCGGTGATCGACGTCGATCTCTCCTGCCGCATCCGCTGCGACAACCGCTCAGTTAACCAACGGTACCGCGCCGCCCCTCGGCACTCGTCGTGGGGCGGCGCGGTGTGCGTCTGAGGACTACTTTTCTGCGCCTGCCGTCGCCGTTTCGGCCTCGCTCACCGAGGTCGGCGCCGCCGACTCGGGCGGATAGGCGATCGTGAGCGCCTCGCCGGTCACGCCGAGGGCGGGCTCGAGGTACATGCGCATGATCGATTCGGGAACGATGCAGTCGGCGCACGCGTCCGGCGACGTCATGACGACCTCGACGTGCGTCGCGTCGGCATTCTCGGTGATCTCGAGACCGAAGCCGTCGGTCTCGAGCATGGTGCGCAGTTCGTCAACGCTTGGGGCCATGATTGGATGCTCCTCTTGGGAATCGGGCGACGGTCGCGTTCGCGCGTGGCCGTCGCGGTGCCGTTAGGCGTATGGGTTCGTGCCCTCGACGTACGTGAGGGCGTTCTTGTAGTCGCTGATCGGGATCTCGCCGTGAACGCGGGGTTCGATCGCGACGCGAACGCGGAGGCGTTCGGAGACCGCGTCGGCGGCCGCCCTGAGCGGCACCTCGGCGGCGGCGGGGTCGAGCCCCTCCTGGAGCTCGACTTCGAGCGGGAGCGGCACGTCGAAGCGCACCTGCTCCTTAGTGTCCTTGCGGATACGCATGGTGCCGCTCAGCACGTCTGAGGCGACGTCGAGCACGACCTCGCGGATCGACGACGGGTACACGTTCATCGCCTTGTAGATGAGCATGTCGTCGGTGCGGCCGACGCAGCGCACGGTCGGTGTGCGCCGCCCGCAGGCGCACTCGACGCCCGTGATGAGCAGCTGGTCGCCTGAACGGAAGCGCACGACAGGGCAGGCCTCGCGCGTGAGCGTCGTGTAGACAGCCTCGCCGGTCGCTCCCGGCTCCCACGGGATGTGCTCCTGCGTCTCGGGATCGATCAACTCGACGAGGACGTCGGGCGCCGCCGTGAAGTGCATGCCGTTGCCGGCCTCGCACTCGGCCCACAGGGCCGGCAGCACGTCGCCGAGGCCCATGAACTCGCTGACGCGAGTCGCGCCCCAGGCGTCGAGAATTCCCTGGCGGATGTGCGGCACGCCCGCGCCGGGCTCGCCGCCCGCGATGATCGTGCGTACTGCGAGCTCCGGGGCGGGAACGCCGAGCAGCTCTTCGCACCGGTTCGCGAAGTGCGTCGCGAACGAGGCGGTCGCGACGAGCACGCTCACGCGCAGGCGTTGCATGGCCATCGCCATGCGGGCCGTCGTCTGGCCGCCGATCCAGGCGAGCGCGCCGCCGGCGCTCCGGATTCCGTCCGCGTACGGCATCCCGCCCGCCACGATGGCCATGCCGGTCGTGAGGGCGACGATCGTGCCTGGCTCGACACCGGCGGTCGCGTAGGCGTTGCCGATGCCGACGCGCCACCGGTCGAGGTCGTTCGCGGTCACGCCGAAGTAGGTGGGTGCGCCAGTCGTTCCAGACGAGCTCGTGATCTGCACGAGCTGCTCGGTCGGTACGAGCTGGAACGCGCCGAGCGGGCGCGCCTGGTCGGGTTCGACCTGTCCGCCGCGCAGATCGTGCTTCGTCGTGAAGGGCACGTCGAGCAGTGATTCGTAGCCGGCGATGGGCGCGAGGTGGCCGATCCGCTCGCGCCACACGTCGTGCTCTCCGAGGCGCGACTGCAGGTCGCGGAACATCTCGAGCTGACGATCCTGCAGCTGCTCCCATGTCGGTGTCGCCGAGGGGGCGACACCGGTCTCGATCTGCGACATCCGGGCTCCTTCACCATTGCGAGTCGTCGCGGGGCATCCCGGCGTCGACCTGCATCAATGCTTGTCTCCGGCACCCGCACCAACAATCATCCTTCCACTCGATGGAATGACTCGGCCGCCCCCATGCCCACTCGGCGGAATGGCGCATCCGTCCCCGGCGACAGGCGGCGACGGCCGGATGCGCGGGGTTCCACGGCGCGGAAGGTGCGGTGCGCGTGCCGACGGGGCGGCGCGAGCATTGACCCAGATGCGAACGGAGATCAACCATGTCATTCCAACAGATCATTGACCCGACCATTTCTTCGCTGTCGAGCGCCCCGGCACCGTCGCCGGCGAGCGTGGCCGGCGGCCCGCTGAGCGTCGCGAGCCTTGAGGGCCTGCGTATCGGCGTGCTCGAGAACACGAAGCGAAACGCCTCGCAGATTCTCAACGCGCTTGCCGATGGCCTCGGAGAGAAGTACGAGCTCGGCGGCATCGTGCGGCGCACGAAGCGTCAGTTCGCCATGCCGTTCAGCGAGGAGCAGTTGCAAGAACTGCGCGACTCTGTCGATGTCGTCATCATCGGCGTCGGCGACTGCGGCTCGTGCAGCGCTGCGGCCGTCGCCGACGGCATCGCGCTCGAGTCGAACGGGATCCCGACCGCCGTGATCGTCACGGACGTGTTCGAGGGCAACAGCCGCGCCATGGCGAAGCTCAAGGGCGACGAGGACTTCGACTTCATCGTGACGAACCACCCGGTCGCGAACCTCGACGCCGAGGGCGTGCGCGAGCGCGGCCGGTCGCTCGTCGAGGACGTGGTCGGTCGCATCGTCGCCGGGCCACCCGCCGTGGCCGCCCGATGAGCGCACCCGCCCCGGCGGAGGGGCCGGCGAACGCGGCCGGTCTCTCCGCGGCGGACTCCCCTGAAGCAGAGCTCGACCCCGAGGCGGCGCGTGCCGTCGCCGAGCACCTCTACGACCAGGGCTGGACGGACGGACTGCCGACGCTTCCGGCGAGCGAGTCCGAGGTCGAGCGGTTCCTCGAGCACACCGATCGCGACCCCGACGACGTGATCGCCTGGCTGCCGCAACTCGACAAGCGCGCGACCGTGCGCGACGTGACCGTGCACTCGATCATGGCCGGCTGTCGCCCCGAGTACCTGCCCGTCGTGCTGACGGCGTGGGAGGCGCTCATGGCCGATCGCTCGGCGACCGGTGGAGCGTGGCAGTCGACGAGCGGGCCCGCGCCCGTCACGATCATCAACGGGCCGATCCGCGAGCGCCTCGGCATCAACAGCACGAACGGCATCTTCGGACCGGGGTTCAGGCCGAACGCGACGATTCCGCGGGCGATCGGCCTGACGGTGCGCAACAGCTTCGGCATCGTGCCGCACGAGCTCGAGCAGACGACGCAGGGCGTGCCCGGCCGCTGGGCGCAGTGCTTCGGCGAGGCCGAGGAAGGCAGTCCTTGGGAGTCGCTTGCCACCGAGCTGGGGCTCGACGAGGGCACCGACGCGGTCAGCGTCATCCTGTCGCGCACGAGCGAGTTCATCGACAACCGGCACTTCAGTGACCCCATCGAGGTGCTCCGCGACTTCGCCGACTCGATGCAACGCACCGGCCCGTGGATCTTCCCGAACTCGGCGTGCCTGCTCGTACTCAACCCCGATCACGCGCGCGTGCTCGACGAAGCCGGTTGGTCGAAGCAGGACATCCGCGAGTGGCTCGTCGAGCACTCGGGACGCACCGAGGCGCAGCTCGCCAACGTCGGCAAGGCGCTCAGCAAGGGCGACACGAAGTTCGACGACGAACACTTCCACCCGGTGTTCGTCGAGCCGACGGCCGCGCATCTGCCGATCGTCGTCTCCGGCTCGCCGAACGCGGCGATCTCGATGATCGTTCGCGTGTTCTCGCGCTGGCCCGGCCAGGCATTCCCCATCCACTAGAGAGGACAACACGTGACGATTGACGACACCTGGCGGCAGGCGATTTCCGACCCGCTCGCGACAGCAGAGGGCCCCTGGCTGACCGGCAAAGTCGCCGCGATCGCGGGCGGCGGGCTCAGCGGCCCCGAGGGCGGCGTCGGCTTCGGCATCGCCTGGCTGTGCGCGCGAAGCGGCGCGAACGTCGCCGTGCTCGATCGCGATCAGGCGGCTGGCGAGCGCGCCGTCGAGCTGATCCGCGAGCTCGGCGTCGAGGCCGAGTGGATCGAGCTCGACATCATGAACGACGCGTCGGTGCAGCAGGCCGTCGCGACGGCGAAGGAGCGTTTCGGCCGCATCGACGTCGTCGCAGACTCGATCGGGGGCGGCAGCGTCGAGAGCATTCTCACCGTCAGCGAGGACGACTTCGACGCGACGATGACGCTCAACTTCAAGTCGGCGTGGATGCTCATCAAGCACGCGGCGCCCCACATGGAGGACGGCGGGGCGATCGTGACGGTGTCGTCGGGCGCGACTGAAGGTCGCGGCCCTGGCATGGCGTACACGTTCGCCAAGACGGCGCTCGAGAAGCTCACCATCGGCGCATCGCAGACGCTCGCGCCGCGGCGTATCCGCGTCAACTGCGTGCGCGTCGGCATGATCTGGGGCGCGTTCGCGGCCAAGGGCATGACCGATGAGCGCCGCGAGCTGCGTCGCAAGAGCGTTGCGATGCAGGTCGAGGGCAACTCGTGGGACATCGCGTCCACCGGGTACTTCCTGCTGACCGATCAGGCGCGCTGGGTCTCTGGCCAGGTCATCGCCGTCGACGGCGGCGGCATGAGTGCGGCCGCGCGCGGCAACACCGGCTCGGCCGGTTCGTCCGCCCCGGCCAAGAACTAGCGCGCCGTCGATCCCTCGAGGAGAGGACGGAGTCCTCGTCTCGAGGGGCGGCCGCGACGCGAGACACGCCAGGGCGTCGGCAAACGGCGCAACAGGTGTGCGGTTGTTACCGGGGTGACGCGGCACAAAGGGGAAAACCGCACAACAGCACCCGCAGGGCAGTGTGCCCAACGGCCGCGCCGGGGCGGCGCTCG
>JBQDJW010000018.1:12913-13793 GCA_052086425.1 Pseudoclavibacter sp.
GCGCGCCCCGCCCCCCCCCCCCCCCGGGGCGCCGCACACCCCCCCACCGGGGGCCCGGGGCCGCCCGGGTCCCCCCCACCCCCGGCCAACCCCCCCACACCTGCACCGTCAGTGCAGAGTGCCCTACGGCCGCGACGTGAAGGCGCTCAAGCCCGACGCGGCGCGCCCGACGATGAGCGAGTTCATCTCGTGCGTGCCCTCGTACGTGTAGACGGCCTCGGCGTCGGCGAAGTACCGGCCGAGGTCGTTGCGCACGAGTAGCCCGTCGCCGCCGCCGATGCCGCGACCGAGCGCGACCGTCTCTCGCACGCGCGCCGCTGCGAATGCCTTCGCGAGCGACGCGATCTCGCCCGTGAAACGGCCGCGGATGCGCAGCTCGGTGATGCGGACGGCGAGCGCGAGGGTCGCGGTCACGTTCCCGAGCATCCGGGCCAATTGCTCTTGTACGAGCTGGAACCCGCCGATCGGCCGGCCGAACTGCTCGCGCTCGGTCGCGTGCCGGAGCGCGGCCTCGTACGCGCCGGCCTGCATCCCCGCGGCATTCCAGGCGACGACGAAGCGCAGGTCGCCGAGGATGCGTGCCACGTCGGCGAAGCGCGTGATGCCGGGCAGCCGGCTCGACTCGGGAACGCGGACGTCGTTCAGCTCGATGTCGCCGTTGCGCACCATGCGCAGCGAGATCTTGCCGCCGATGTCGGCGATCTCGACGCCTGGCGCCGTGCGCGGCACGAGGAAGGCGCGCGCCTCGCCGTCGGCCGCGTCGCGGGCGATCACGAGCAAGAAGTCCGAGACGCTCGCATTGCCGATCCAGCGTTTGCGGCCGCGGATCGTCCAATGGTCGCCGTCGCGCTCGGCGATCGCCTCCATGCCGCGCGCGACG
>JBQDJW010000019.1:0-1296 GCA_052086425.1 Pseudoclavibacter sp.
TTCGCTCATACCCACACTTTCTGCTGCCAGGATGCCTGCAACAACGGTATCGGTAAGAGCGGTGTCACCGCCGCGCGCGACCGGCTCACCTCATGCCGACGGAACCCCGAACACGTGCCGCGTCTTGACCTCTGCGACGTCTCCTGACCGGAGGTACGCGAGCAGGCCGCCCGCGAGCTCCGGATCCGCGGACGCCGCCACGACGGCGCCCGAGAACACCGTGTTGATCGCGCAGTCGTCAGGCAGCACACCGAGGATGCGGACGCCCTGTTGCCCCACGAGCTCGCTGAGCTGCTGGAACCCGAGATCGACCTCGCCCTCAGCAAGCGTCTTCGCGACCGGAACGCCCGGGCGCGCCTGCACGAGCCGGTCGCCCAGCTCGTCCGAGAGGCCCCAACCGTCGATCATCTTCACGAGCGCGGTTCCGCTGGGTCCGGTCGAGTATCCGATCCGCTTGGCCGCGCGGAGCGCGTCGCGCACACCGTCGGCGGATCCGTACGCGGTTCCGGACGGCCGCGCCGCGGGATCCGTGGAGTCGCTCGGCACGGCGACGGCCACCTGCGAGAGCAGCAGCGGCGCGACGGTCGACTTCTCGACGTGCCCCGCGTCCGCGAGCTTGTTCAGCGCGCCCTGCGCCAGGAACACGAGGTCGAACGCCTCTCCGGCGGCAACGCGATCGGCGGCGTCCACTCCCCCGACCGATTCGATCTCGACATCGGGATGGCCGGCCTCGTGCGCTGCGGCCACCAGCTCCGCCAGCACGTGGCGGGTGGCCATCGACGAGATCGCCTTGAGGGTGCTCATTCGAACGTCTCCGCATCCACTTCGCGGGCCGGGCCCGGCGCGTATCGGGCGCCGGACACCGTGCCGGTATTGATCAGCGCGCCCGCACGCTCGAGCAGGGCGGGGTCGACCGTGATCGACAGGGCGCCCACGTTCTCGCGCAGGTGGTCGATGTTCGTCGTGCCGGGGATCGGCACGACGTGCTCTCCGCGCGAGCGCAGCCAGGCGAGCGCCAGCTGCGCGGGCGTGCATCCCGCCTCCGCGGCGAGCGCGCGCCATGCGGGCAGCAGCGCCGCGTTCTGCGGCCAGTTGCCGGGCTGGAAACGCGGCATGTTCCGCCGGATGTCCTTCTCGACGAGCAGGTCCGGATCCCCGACCGAGTCGCCGAGGAATCCTCGCGCGATCGGCGAGAACGCCACGAGCGCGATTCCGTCTTCGCGCGTGGCCTCGAGCATGCCGAGCTCGGGATTTCGGCTCCACAGCGAGTACTCGTTCTGCACCGCGGCGATCGGG
>JBQDJW010000019.1:1396-13582 GCA_052086425.1 Pseudoclavibacter sp.
CGATCGCGCCGATCTTGCCGGCGTCCACGGCCTCCGCGAGCGCGGCCACGCTCTCGCCGACCGGCACCTTCTTGTCCCAGCGGTGCAGGTAGTACAGGTCGATGTGGTCGACGCCGAGCCTCTTCAGCGAGGCGTCCACCTGGTGCCGCACGGTGTCTGGCCGCGCGTCGATGACCTTCACGCCGTCGACCTGGGCCATGCCGCACTTGCTGGCCAGCACGACCTCGTCGCGGCGCCCCGCGATTGCGAGGCCGACGAGCTGCTCGTTGCGGCCGCCGCCGTAGAGGGTCGCCGTGTCGAGGTGGGTGACCCCGCCGTCCAGCGCGGCGCGCAGCACGGCGAGGCCCTCATCCTCCGACGGCGGAACGCCGTAGGCGTGGCTGAGGTTCATGCACCCCAGCCCCAAGCGGGGAAGCCTCACGCGAGCTGCTCCTCCAGCTGTCCGAGCACGCGGTAGCAGTCGACGACCTGGCGGATCGACGAGTTCGGCTCGCGACCCTCGCGGATCGCCGCGATGAACTCGCGGTCCTGCAGCTCGATGCCGTTCATGCTGACCGCGACGTCCGACACGTCGATCTGCTCTTCCTTGCCGTTGAACAGGTCGTCGTAGCGGGCGATGTAGGTGTCGGTGTCGCCGATGTAGCGGAAGAACGTGCCGAACGGCCCGTCGTTGTTGAACGACAGCGACAGGGTGCAGATCGCGCCGGACTCGCTCTTCAGCTGGATCGACATGTCCATCGCGATGCCGAGCTCGGGGTGGATCGGCCCCTGAATCGCGTGCGCCTCGACGATCTTGCCCGCCTGGTACGCGAACAGGTCGACCGTGTGCGCGGCGTGGTGCCAGAGCAGGTGATCGGTCCAGCTGCGCGGCTCGCCCTTCGCGTTCGTGTTCGTGCGGCGGAAGAAGTACGTCTGCACGTCCATCTGCTGCACGTTGAACTCGCCCGCGTCGATCCGGTCGTGCACGAGCTGGTGCGACGGGTTGAACCGGCGCGTGTGCCCGACCATCACGACGCGGTCGGACGCCTCGGCGGCGGCCAGCACCGATTCGGCGTCGGCGACCGAGTCGGCGACCGGAATCTCGACCTCGACGTGCTTGCCCGCCGCGATCACGGCCTTCGTCTGCGCGGCGTGCAGCCCCGTGGGAGTCGCGAGGATGACAGCATCCACATCGTCGCGCTCGAGCACGGCGTCGAGCCCGACGACCGCGTTGGGCACGCCGTACTCGTCGGCGACGGCGTCTGCCTTCTCCTGCGAGGTGGCACTGACGACGGTCACCTCCGCGTCAGGAATGTTGGCCAGGCCGTCGAGGTGCTTCTTGCCGAACGCGCCGTTCGCGCCGACCACGGCGATGCGGATCTTGTCGCTCATTCGTGTCTCCTCAGTTCGTTCGTGGATGTCAGGCGGTCGCGGCCTCGGCGGCGAGCGCCGCCTCGGGCACGTCCGTCTCGGCGTCCGCCGAGGTGGCCTTCGAGCCGTAGACCGGGTTCGAGATCACGAGGTGTCCGACCGCGGTGTTCGACGCCGGCACGTGGTAGAACCGGTGGTTCATCACGGGGGCCTCGCCGCCGAACTGGTCGTCCATCGCGCCGCGCGCGATGAGCCAGTCGACGAGCTCGATGCCCTCGGAGCCCGCCTCATCGACGTACTCCATGTGCTGCCACTCGGTCAGGCCGAGCGGATCCTCGATCAGGTGGTCGAGGAACGCGTTGTCCCACTCCTCGTTGATGAGGCCGGCGCGCGGGCCCTGCAGCTGGTGGCTCATGCCGCCCGTGCCCCAGATCTGCACGTTCAGCTTCTCGCCGTCCCACTTGTCGAGCGCGCGGCGCAGAGCCTTGCCCAGCTCGTAGCAGCGGCGCCCGGACGGCACCGGGTACTGCACGACGTTCACGGCCAGCGGGATGACGCGGACGGGCCATTCCTCGACGTCTCCGAAGACCAGCGACAGCGGCACGGTGAGGCCGTGGTCGACGACCATCTCGTTGACGAGGGTGAGGTCGAAGTCGTCCTGGATGATCGACTGCGCGAGGTGCGCGGCCAGCTCCGGGTAGCCCTTCACGTCCGGCACGGGGCGGGGTCCGTAGCCCTCGTCGGCGACCGGGTACTCGGCGCCCGTGCCGAGCACGAACGTCGGGATGATCGACGCGTCGAACGCGGTGGCGTGGTCGTTGTACACGAGGATGACGACGTCGGGCTTCTCTTCCTTGACCCACTTGCGCGTCCACTGGTAGCCGTCGAAGACGCGCTTCCAGTAGGGCTCCTCGGTCTTGCCGAGGTCCATCGCGGCGCCGATCGCGGGAACATGCGAGGTGAACAGCGCCGAGGTGAACGCTGCGGGGGCGTCCGGGCGGAAGGTGTCGGCCTTCTCGCCGGGGGCCGGCGGGGTCCATCCGTCGAGGTCCTTCAGGCGGTTGCCCTCGGGGCGGCGGCCGCCGCCGAGCATCATGTCGCGGTACGCGGCCTCGCTCATGCCGGTCATGGATCCAGCCATCTGCTGGAAGCTCATGCCGTGCGTGGCACCGATCTTGCTGAGGAAGTAGATGTTTCCACCCTCATCGATCATGGTGTTCAGATCCATGTCGAGCACGGCCTGACGCTGCACGGGCGTCAGGGGCCAGTCGTCGAGGTATGCCGGCTGGTCGGCGAGGAACCGCTTGCGGTTCTCGGGCTTCATCAGCGACATCGCGAACTGATTGAGGTGGTAACCCTTGCGCGCCTGCTCGGCGTCGTAGATGGTGGTGCCGGGAACGTTCTTGTACGGCTTGTCGAGTGCCATGATGATTCTCCTTCAGTCTTCCCAGTACAGGCGCGACGGGTTGTCCACGAGCAGCTTCTGCTGCAGTTCGGGCGTCGTCGCGATCCGAGGAATGTAGTCGACCAGCAGCCCGTCGTCAGGCATGTGGTTCTTGAGGTTGGGGTGGGGCCAGTCCGTTCCCCACAGCACGCGGTCGGGGAACTCCTCGACCACGCGACGGGCGAAGGGCACGACATCCGTGTATGCCTGCTGCTCGCCGTCGAGGGCGCGCGGACCGGTGACGCTCAGCCGCTCGGGGCACGAGACCTTGGTCCACACGTTGTCGTTCTCGCGCATGAAGCGCAGGAACAGTCCGAACTCCTCGCCGTCCGGATCCTTCGTCACGTCGGGGCGGCCCATGTGGTCGACGACGACGGGCGCCTGGATGGCGGAGAAGAAGTCGTAGAGCTCGGGCAGGTCTTCCGCCTCGAAGTAGATGACGACGTGCCATCCGAGCGGGGCGATCTTCGCGACGATCTCGTCGAGCGAGTCGGTGGGGACCCGGTCGACGAGGCGCTTGACGAAGTTGAAGCGCACGCCGCGCACGCCGGCGGCGTGCAGCTCGGCGAGCTCCGCATCGGTCACATCGCGGCGCACGGTCGCGACGCCGCGGGCGCGCCCCTCGCTGCGCTTCAGCGCATCGACGAGAGCGGAGTTGTCGGCACCGTGGCAGGTGGCCTGCACGATGACGTTGCGGTCGAAGCCCAGGTGGTCGCGCAGGGCGAACAGCTGATCCGCCGACGCGTCGCACGGGGTGTATTTGCGCTCGGGGGCGTACGGGAACTCGGCCCCCGGGCCGAAGACGTGGCAGTGCGCGTCGACGGCGCCCGCGGGCAGGGTGAACGTCGGCTTCGTGGGGCCGTCGTACCAGTCGAGCCAGCCCTCGGTCTTGGTGAAGTCACCGGTCGTGTCGCCGTGCGCCATGTCAGTCCTCCACGTACGAGAGGCCGGCGGCGGCGAGCGGCTCGCGCATGCCGTACAGGTCGAGGCCGAGCACGCCGTCGCGGAACTTCTGCCGCTTCGACTCTTCGTTGTCCTCGCGCTTCTGGCTGGCGTCCGCCACCGCGCCGACGAGGTCGCGGGGAACGACGACGACGCCGTCCACGTCGGCGACGATCACGTCGCCCGGGTTGACGAGCGCGTTCGCGGCGACGACCGGCACGTTAACGGATCCGAGGGTCGCCTTGACCGTGCCCTTCGAGTTGATCGCGCGGGAGAAGACCGGGAAGTCCATCTTCTCGAGGTCGGCGACATCGCGCACGCCGCCGTCGATGACGAGGCCCTTGCAGCCGCGGGCCGTGAGCGAGGTGGCGAGCAGATCGCCGAAGAAGCCGTCTTCGCTCTCGGTCGTGCAGCCGGCCACGAGCACGTCGCCCGACTGCACCTGCTCCGCCGCGACGTGGAACATCCAGTTGTCACCGGGCTGCAGCAGCACGGTGACCGCCGGGCCGCACATCGCCGCACCCTTGTACGCGGGGCGGATGTACGGGCGCATCAGGCCGACGCGACCCATGGCCTCGTGGACCGTGGCGACGCCGAACTGCGACAGGCGTGCGACGTCGTCGGGGTCGGGGCGCTGGATGTTCGTACGGACGATGCCGAGATTGTTCAATCGCATGTTCATCTCTCGTTCTCAGAGGCCGCGGGCGGCAAGCGCGCGGTCAAGGCGGGGGTAGACGCGGCGGGCGTTGCCCTCGAACACCTGCAGGCGCTCGGCGTCGGTGAGGTTCGCGGTGCCGTCGACGTACTTCTTGGTGTCGTCGAAGTAGTGGCCGGTGCGCGGGTCGACGTCGCGCACGGCGCCGATCATCTCGCTGGCGAACAGGATGTTGTCGGTCGGGATGACGTCGGTGAGCAGGTCGATGCCGGGCTGGTGGTAGACGCAGGTGTCGAAGAAGACGTTGTTGAGCAGGTGCTCTTCGAGCTCGGGCTTGCCGAGCGCCATTGCGAGCCCGCGGAACCGGCCCCAGTGGTACGGAACCGCGCCGCCGCCGTGCGGGATCACGAGCTTCAGGTCGGGGAAGTCGCGGAACAGGTCGCCCTTGAGCAGCTGCATGAACGCGGTCGTGTCGGCGCCGAGGTAGTGGTCGCCGGTGGTGTGGAACACGTCGGGTCGGCAGGTCGTGCTCACGTGCACCATGGCCGGAATCTCGTACTCGACGAGCTTCTCGTAGATGGGGTACCAGGAACGATCAGTGAGCGCCGGGGCGCTCCACTTTCCGCCCGAGGGATCCGGGTTGAGGTTGACGGTGACGGCGCCGAGCTCTTCGACCGCGCGGGTGAGCTCGTCGAGCGTCGTCTTCGGATCCTCGCCCGGCGACTGCGGGAGCATCGCCCCCATGAGGAAGCGGTCGGGGAAGAGCTCGCTGACGCGCGCGACGAGGTCGTTGCAGATGCGCGCCCAGGTCTGGCTCACCGCGAGATCACCGATGTGGTGGGCCATGAAGGATGCCCGCGGGCTGAAGACCGTGATGTCGCTGCCGCGGTCGTTCATGAGGCGCAGCTGGTTGGCCTCGATCGTCTCGCGGATGTCGTCGTCGCTGATCGTCAGCTTCGCGGGGTCGGGTGCTTCGCCCTCGCCCTTCGTGAAGGCGATCTGAAGGTCACGCCACGCGCCCAGCTGTGCGGGAGCGGTCGTGTAATGGCCGTGGATATCGATGATCAACGCGTGTCGTCCTTGTCACTCGGAGGCTGTTGCTCTGACTCTAATTTCGCCGGTCTATATAGTCCAATAGATCTCAGCATCGATTTGCATAGATAGTCTCTATACATGGCCCTGGCAGATCTCAACCAGCTGCGCACCTTCGTCACGCTCTATGAAGTGCGCAGCGTGACGGCGGCCGCGGACCGCCTGCACGTCACGCAGCCGACCGTGAGCTACACGCTGCGGCGGCTGCGCGAGAGGTTCGGCGATGAGCTGTTCCGCCGCGAGGGGCACGACATGGTGCCGACCGCCAAGGCGACCGCGCTGTTCACGCCGCTGCACGAAGCGCTCGCGCAGATCGATGCCACCGTCAGCGATCCGGAGGCGTTCGAGCCGTCGGGGTTCAGCGGCGAGCTGGCGCTCGGCCTCACCTCGATCGGAGAGCAGACGTTCTTGCCGCCGATCATGGCGGCCCTCGCCCGCGAGGCGTCCAGCCCGCACCTGCTGGTGGAGCGGCTCGATTCGGATCAGGTCGAGGACGGGCTGATCCGCGGCACGATCGACCTCGCGATGACGGTGTCGATGATCGGCAGCCCGCGACTGTGGCGCACGCACGTGCGCGCGGTCGAATACGTGGCGCTGACGTCGGCGGCGCATCCGCTGCCCCCGACCGCGCCCGACATGTTCGTCGACCGCCACTTCGTGCGCGTCTCCGCGCGCGGCGGGCACGTGTTCCCCCTGCAGGTTCTGACCGAGCACGGGCTCATGCCGCAGGTCGCGCTGACCGTCGAGGAGTACTCGACCGTGCCGGCCGTCGTGCAGAGCACGGATCTCGTCGTGCTGGTCCCGCGGCACGTTGCGGAGGTGTTCAGCGGGTGGTTCGAAGGGCTGCGGATCACCGACCTGCCGTGGCCGGCGCAGTCGACGCCGGTGTCGGTGTACACGCGCCGCGAGGCGAGCCTGGCACCAGCGCAGAAATGGTTCCGGTCGGTCGTGCTCGACGCCGTATCTGCCGGGGAGTACCGCCGGCGGTCCGCGTAGTCGCTGCTGCGTGCGGCAGAAGGATCCGCCCGGCCGCGACCCACTGAATGGAACAACGGGCGAGCCGGCGATGGGCATGCGGTAGATTCACTGCAACCCGCGTCACGGCCGCCGGGTTCGTTCGGGACTGTTCTTCGAACGCGTATCGCTTCACGAAGGGGTGCTCGATGTCGCAGCTGTCACACCCGTTCCCCTCGCGCGAGGGTCCGGTCTCGGTCCTCGACCGCGTCTTCGCCGTGCTCGACGTCGTGCGCTCTTGTGACGGCCCGATCTCGATCTCGGGCATCGCGGGCGAGGCCCGCATCCCGAAGTCGACGGCGGCCCGGCTCGTCGCCAGCCTCGTCGCACAGCGCTATCTGACCCACGAACCGGGCGGCGTGGTCCTCGGAATGCGGCTCTTCGAGCTCGGCGCCCGCGCGACGATGCCGCGCCGGATCGCGTCGGCCGCCGCGCCCGTCGTCTACGAGCTCGCCCAGCGCACCGGCGAGCGGATCGGCGTCTGGGTGCAGCAGGGCACCGACATGATCTCGCTCACGGCCGTGCCCGGGCGCCTTCCCATGCTGCCGACGCGAGCGGGCATGCGCTCGCCGGCCCTGACGACGGCCAGCGGGAAGGCGTATCTCGCGTTCTGCGACGACACGAACGTCGTCGACCGCGTCAGCGCGCCGCTCCTCGACGACGAAGTCGAGCGCTTCTACGACGAGCTCACCTCCGTGCGCGCGGACACGGTCGCCGTCGACCAAGGCGATTCCTACGCCGGCGTCGCGGCGGTCGCGAGCCCCGTGATCGATCGCTCCGGATCCGTCGTCGGCGCGATCTCCGTCGCGGGCCCCGCGGGCGGCCTGCGCACGGCGCACGTGACCCCGCTGGTGCGCGCGGCGAGCATCTCGCTCACCCGCCGGCTCACCGCGGCATAGGAGACTCGATGCGCACTGCCGCCTGGACGGAATCCGTCAGCGTGCTCGACCGACTCAGCGCCGTCCTGGATGCATTCGGCGAGGACAGCGCAGGACTGACCATCACCGAGATCGCCCGGCGCGCCAACCTGCCGAAGTCGACGGTGTCCCGTCTTGCCGCCGACCTGGTCGACCAGGGCTACCTCGATCGCGAGGGGGCGCGGCTGCACCTCGGCGTTCGCCTGTTCGAACTCGGCCAGGGCGTCGAGCGCCCTCGACGACTCCGCGAGCTCGCGCGACACGGCATGGTGCAGCTGCGCGACGCCACCGGCTGCCACGTGCAGCTCGCCGTCGCCGACGGAGACGACGTGATCGTCATTGCGAGCGCGCACGGCCACGGGTCTCATCCGCCGGTGGCCCGCATGGGCGAACGGCTTCTGCTCGGGTCTGCGGCGCTCGACTCCGCCCTCGAGGCGCTCCGCCATGGTGCGGCCGGAGCGGAGATCCCGTCAGCCTTTGAGCACACGCGCGGCGGACAGGTGTGCGTCGCGAGCCCGGTTCTCGAACGCCGCCGCGCGGTCGCTTCGCTCTCGGCCAACGGGTCGTCGAGCAGCATCGATGCCGATGCGATCGCGCCCCTCGTGCGCAGGACCGCAGCGGCTCTCAGCCGCGCGCTCGCGTCCTAGCGAACGTCGCTCGAGCGGCGTCCACGCGACAGGGGGTGCGGACGCCGTGGCGCCCGCACCCCCTGTCACGTCCGGCGATCAGCCCGCCATCGCGCGGATCGACTCATATGCCTCGAGCGTGTCGCCCGAGTAGTGATCGCTGAAGTACTCCTCCGACTTCGAGATGAAGGCATCGATGTCGATGTCCTCCTTCTCGATCACGGTGAAGGCGTCATCAGCGCGATACCCATCGAGGATCTCGTTCGTCTCGTCCTCGACGCACGTACGGTTCTCCGCGCGGATCTCGTGCAGCGTCGATTCGAGCAGATCCGCCTGCTCCTGGCTGAGCTTCTCGTACGTCTTGTCGCCGACCAGCGTGAACTGCACGCCGATGTTGTGCTCGTTCAAGATCACGGTGTCGAGCACCTCGTCGTAGCTCGACGAGTGCGTTGCGACGATCGGGTTCTCCTGACCGACGGCGATGCCCTGCTGGAGCGCCGTGTAGACCTCTTCGACCGCGACCGACACGGGGCTGTCCACCCCGAGCGCCTCGGCGTTGGCGAGGAATCCGGGCGAGTCCGGGAAGCGGATCGGCACGCCGGACAGGTCGTCGGGGCTGTGCACCTCGACGCCCTTCGTGGTGAAGGTGCGGTTTCCGAAGAGCCAACCGTCGACGACCTTCACGCCGGTGGCCTCGTGGAAGGCGTCGAACAGATCCGCGGAGCCGTTGTCGATCCAGTCGAACAGGTGGTCGGCGTCGTCGAACGCATAGGCCGCGTCGACGGCCTCGATCGGCTCGAACGACGTCGACAGCTCGCTGCCGCCGAGCAGGTCGACGTCGATGTCGCCCGCCTGCAGCTGGGGGAAGCGGTCGGCGTGCGGCCCGAGCTGCGACGACGGGTACAGGTCGACCGTGAGGCCGAGGTCGGCCCCCTCCAGTCGCTCCTTGAGCAGCTCGACGCCGCAGTAGTAGTTGGGGGTCTGCTCGTTCTGCGTGAGCGACACCGTGAGCGTGACGTCGCCGCCCTCGCCCGCGGGCTCCCCGCCGCCGTCACTGCCGCTGCCGCCGTTGCCGCTGCAACCGGTGATGACCAGCGCGGTCGCCGCCACGGTGGCGAACCCTGCTGCGACCCGCCTACTCGGAACTGTGATCATGACTTCCTCCTGTGTGTGCGAAAGGTGTTCTCGTGTGAACGCTGCGATCGGCGGACCGAATCGCAAGCTGATAGCCGAAGGGCCCCGCGCCCGCGATGACCGTCGTGACGACCGGTGACATCAGCGAGTGCCGGTGGGCTTCATCTCGCCCGTGGATGTTGGTGAGGTGCACCTCGACGATCGGCACGCTCAGCATTCGCAGGGCGTCGAGGACCGGCACGGATCCGAAGCTGAGCCCCGCAGGATTGATCACCACGGCCGCCGCCTCGCGGTACGCGTCGTGCAGCCAGTCGATGATCTCGTGCTCGGCGTTCGATTGGAGGAATCTCAGCTCGTAGCCGAGCCCGGAGGCGACCTCCAGACAGTCCTTCTCAATGTCGGCAAGGGTGGTCGTGCCATACAGCTCCGGCTCTCGCTGCCCCAGCATGTCGAGATTCGGGCCGTTCAGCACATAGATCGAACGAGTCAAAGTCGTGTCCTTTCGGGCGCTCGGTTCACAGACCGAGGAAATCGGGCACGATCGTGGAGACGTGCGGAATGAAGACGAGGATGGCCAGCACCGCGAACAGCGGGATCATGAACGGGAGCACCGCACGGAACAGTTCTCCCATCGGCCGGCGCGTGACGGCGCCGACGACGAACAGCACGGCCCCGACGGGTGGGGTCAGCGTGCCGATCATCAGGCACAGAATGGTGATCGTGCCGAGGTGCACGGGGTCGATCCCGAACTCGATCGCGATCGGCAGCAGGATCGGCACGAACACGAGGATCGCGGGCGGCGGTTCGAGGAAGAGCCCCACGGCGATCAGGATCACAACGACCAGCAGCAGGAACACGACCGGGCTGTCCGTGGCCGAGGTGAGCCAGGCGGTGAGAGTGCGCGACACCTGCTCGCGGGCGAGCACCTGGCCGAGAAGGTTCGATGCCGCGAGGATCAGCAGGATTCCGCCCGATGTCACGACCGTGTCCTTGAGGGCCTTCCAGAACGTGTCCCACGTGAGGGTGCGATAGCACGCGCCGAGGACGAGCGTCACGAGCGCGGCGATTCCGGCGCTCTCGGTCGGTGTGAACCAGCCGCTGAAGATTCCGCCCAGCACGATGATCGGCAGCAGCGCCGGGCCGAGCACGCGCACGGTCGCCGTGGCGAGCAGCCGCCCATCGAACTTCGCGGTGCCGGCGACCGTCTTGTTCCGGAGCACCCAGACCGCGATATAGATCGCGAGGCCGACGACGATGAGAGCGGCGGGGAGGACGGATCCGGCGAAGAGAGCGCCCGTGGAGATCGACGCCGTTGCCGCGAACAGCACGGCCGGGATCGACGGAGGCATGATCGAGCTGATCAGGGAGCCGGAGGCCGTCAGCCCCGCCGAGAAGCCGTACGGATAGCCCGCCTTCAGCATCTGCGGGATCTGCACCTTGCTGGTGGTGGCCGCATCGGCGAACGCCGAGCCGCTGATCCAGCTGAATCCGACCGCTGTGCCGAGGTTCACGTACGCCAGGTTGCCGGGCAGGCGCGGAAGCAGCGCTTTCGCGAAGTCGTAGAGCCGGGTCGCGATGCCCAGTCCGTTCGCGAGGGTCCCCATGAAGATGAACAGCGGAACCGCGAGAAGCGGGAAGCTGTTGACGCCGTTGAACATGTACGTCGTCGCGTACCCGACCGACAGCCCGTGCGTGGTGAAGTACAGCAGGCTGGGCAGAACCATCGCGAAGGCGACGGGGATCCGCAGGAGCAGCAGCCCGACGACGAGAACGAGATAGAGCCAGAGATCCATCGCTGTGTTACATCCCCTCGATCTCGAGCTGACGCTCGGGGCGGTTCGCGTAGGGGATCTTGAGCGCGGAGTGGATTCCCGCCGAGAGGCCTCCGACGAACGCGAAGACGTAGATGATGCCCATCGGAATGCCGATGGCCGCAGTGGACCGCCCCATCTCGGCGCCGATCTTCTCCCACGCGTCGAACACCATCCAGGCGCACGTGACGACCATGACCACGGCCGAGAAGATCCGCAGGGCGACGAACAGCTTCTTGCCGTCGAGCAGCCGGTCGAAGATCTCGATCGTCACGTGCCCGTTCCGCCCGGTGAGGTACCCCATCATCAGGAACGTCAGGGACACCATCGACAGCAGCGCGAGCTCTCCCGCACCGATCCAGCTGACGGCGGGCACGTACCGGCCCAGCACCTGGTAGAGAACGCCGACGAGGATGCCGACGAAGAACACCGCGGAGAGCAGCATCTCGATCCGCGAGAAGACGCGAAGCGGCAGCGGCTCGTCCGGTGCGCCCCGCACCGGCGCGGGATCGGGGAACACCGTGTCCGTGTGCCCGAAGATGGATTCGCCGGGATCTGGCTTTCGCGCCATGATCGACCTCCTTGTCGCCGCGGCATCCCATCGCCGCATACGCAACTATGGGGCGTCAGTCGATCTGCACGAACTCCCGTCTCATCGAATGGGACGCTGCCATCGCGTCAGGACTTCTTGTTCCAGCTCGACTTCGCGGGCGCGAAGGGGCTGCGCACGTGGATCGCCCACGTGGAGTGCGGGTGGATCCGCAGAAGTGCGGTCTCGTAGAACGACACCGCGTCCGCAGACAGCGTCGGCAGCATCGCGTCCTTATCGATCGTGTCCTCCGGGCGCGGGCGCAGCGCCTTCCAGACCAGCTGCACCTCGGGCGCTCCCGTCGGGATCCCGTCGACGTCCCTCACCGCGCGGTCCCACGGCAGCGTCAGACGCGGATCCCGCTTGTACACCCACGCGCGGGGCGCGCCGTCTTCCGCATTGATCTGCAGCACCCAGGCGTTCTTCGCCTCGTCGCGCACGAGAATGGGCTGCAGATCGGCGTCGGTGCGCGCGTCCGCGAACGCGGCGAGCTCCTCGCCCTCATCGTCGACGGGCGCCCACGCGCTGAAGCCGTCGGGAAGGCTCGCGACGAGAGAGGCGAGATCCGACGCGACGACGCTGACGTCGATGTTCTGGCGAGGCCGGATCGCG
>JBQDJW010000020.1:0-13416 GCA_052086425.1 Pseudoclavibacter sp.
GACAACGGCGCCGAGCATGATGCCGACGATCGGCACGATGAGCGACGAGCGTACCGAAACGCGGCGCAGGAACGCGAAGAAGAGCATCGTCCCGATGAACGCCGCGACGACGGCGCCGATCATCTTGACGAGGATCGTCGAGGAGGGGAACAGCACCATGACGGTGAGGAGGCCGAGGCCCGCCCACTCGGTCGTTCCCGTGGTGCTCGGTTCGACGAAGCGGTTCTGGGTGAGCAGTTGCATGACGAGGCCGGACATGGCCATGGCCGCCCCGGCGAGCACGAGTGCGATGGTGCGGGGGATGCGCGTAATCGCGAACATCTCGGCGCCGTCGTCAGCGCCGGCGATGTCGTAGACGCCCGTGAGGAGCGAGAGCACGAGGAGGGCGGCGACGACCGCGACGCCGATGAGCAGTTTCCAGTCGAAGAGACGCCGACGTGCGCGGATCGCCGGCGACGACGACTGTGTGCCGTCGGCGATCGGCCGCTCGGATCGTGTTGTCATGAGTGCCCTGGTCGTCGATGGTCGGACGAGCCTGGTCGGGGCGACCTCGGCTCGCCGGCGGGTTCTCAGCGAAACGCCCTCGCGGCCGGGTGCCGTCTCGGCGGCCCGGCCACGAGGGGTCTCGGTATCGGCGCGTTACGCTTCGGCCTCGAAGGCGTCGGCGAGCTGGCCGAAGAACTCGGTGTAGGTCTGGATGCCCTCGTTGGTGTAGGTGTCGGCGGGCATGACCACGACGTGATCCTCCTGCACCGCGGTCACGTTCTGCAGGGCGGGCGAGTTCGCGATGAGCTCCCCACCCGGCGTGTATTCGGGGTCGTCCGCTGAAAGGGCGCCGTCGCGGTCCATGACGAGGATCCAGTCGGGGTTCGAGTCGGCGATCGCCTCGACCGAGATGTCGTCACCCATGTGGTTGTTCGAGGCGTCGTCGACCTCGAGCGAGGGTGTGAAGCCGAACATGTCGAACAGCGGGCCGATCGTGCGGCCGACGTGCGGCGCCAGGTAGCCGATCTCGCCGCCGGAGGTGTTCACACCCATGACGGTCGCGCCCTCCGGGTACGACGCGGTCACGCGCTCGACGGCCGCATCGAAGTCGGCGATCGTCTGGACGGCTTCGTCCTGCATGCCGAAGATCTCGCCGAGGGTCTCGACCTGGCGCTTGAGCT
Organism: Pseudoclavibacter sp.; assembly: GCA_052086425.1. Lineage (GTDB taxonomy): Bacteria > Actinomycetota > Actinomycetes > Actinomycetales > Microbacteriaceae > Pseudoclavibacter. The sequence continues at coordinate 1,167 of JBQDJW010000020.1, forward strand.
CCTGGTCGAACGGCTCGCCCTCGCGGGGCTCGAGATTGATGATCGTCGCATCGGGCACGAGGGCTGCGATGTCCTCGTCGAACTGGGTGAAGCGTTGGCCGCTGATGATGACATCGGGCTGCGCGGCGACGATGACCTCGAGGTCGGGCTCGCTATGCGTGCCGACATCTGGGATGTCGGCGTCTTCCGTGTAGGGAATCGTCGAGGGCATGAGCGACACGGCCGCGGCCGACAGTTCGACACCCCAGTCGGAGAGCAGCTCGAAGGTGCGGTTGTCGAGTGCGACGACCGACTGCGGCGGCGAGGCGACCTCGTGCGTGCCGTTGTTGTCCTCGACCGTGACCGTGATCTGCTCGGCAGCGGCGGTCTCGTCGGCTGCAGGTTCGTCGGCTGCCGCGCAGCCGGTGAGGGCGACGGCGGCGATACCGGCGAGCGCGAGGACGCGTGTCTGTGTGTTCCGCAAGGGTGCTCCGGAGTGTTGAGTGGCCAGAACGGCCAGAGCTCGAAATCAGCAGTGCCCGGCAAAGTCCGCACTAATCTTGCCTTGCCGCGTCTCGACGTGCTCCCGCGGGCCGCACCCGCCGAGTTCGGCCGCCCGGCCAGCAGAACGGGCGCGGCGATGTCGCATGCAACACGCCCCGAACACGAGGAGCACCGCACGGTGATCACCCTGGAATCCGTTACCAAGTCGTACGGCGAAACGGTCGTCGTCGACGACGTCTCTCTTCGCATCCCGGCGTCAGGCATCACCTCGATCATCGGCCCGAACGGCGCGGGCAAGTCGACGCTGCTCGCGCTCGTGAGCCGCCTCGAGCCGATGGGGGCCGGCGTCATCACGGTCGACGGGCTCGACGTGTCGACGACGAAGTCGACGCGCCTCGCGACCCGGCTCGCGATCCTCCGCCAGGAGAACCACCTCTCCGTGCGCCTCAGCGTGCGCGACCTCGTCTCGTTCGGCCGCTTTCCGCACTCGAAGGGGCGCATAACCGCCGACGACCGCAGGCACGTCGACGAGGCGCTCGCGTTCCTCGGCCTGACCGATCTCGCCGATCGGTACCTCGACGAGCTCTCCGGCGGGCAGCGGCAGCGCGCCTACGTCGCGATGGTCATCTGCCAGGACACCGACTACGTGCTGCTCGACGAGCCGCTCAACAACCTCGACATGCGTCACGCGGTCAACATGATGCAGCACCTGCGCCGCATCGCCACCGACCTCGGCAAGACGATCGTCATCGTCATCCACGACATCAATTTCGCCTCGGTGTACTCGGACGAGATCATCGCGATGCGCGGGGGAGAGGTCGTCATGCAGGGCCCGCCCTCCGAGGTCATGCAGTCGGCGCGCCTCGCCGAGATCTACGACATGCACATCCCGATCCACGAGATCGAAGGGCGCCCGCTCGGCATCTACTTCTGGTCGCCGGAGCTGCCTTCGCCTCCCGCGCGCGACGCCGAACCGATCTCTGGCATGATCCGGTAGCCCTGCTTCGCGTCGTAGCCGTGGATCTCGCGGGTGTCGAGCACCGCCATGAAGGCGAGCACGTCGCGAGTGATGACCTGGCCGGGCACGAGAACCGGGAACCCGGGCGGATACGGGGTCACGAACCCGGCGGACACCGGGCGCTCGCCGTCGGCGACGCGGCGGCGCAGGTCATCGCCGAGCACGAGCTCGACGTTCCCGCCGCGGAGCCCCGCGTAATAGGCGCCGCGGATGTCTCCGTCAGGAAGGTTCGCGTCAGTGCGGTAGCCATTCGCGAATTCGCTGAAGTCCGGAAGGGGCGGGAGCAACTGCTCCGGTGACGTCGACGGCCCAGATGCTGGTGCGTCCGACGCCGCCTCGAGCGCGCGAACCGCGCCCACCGCCTCGTGCCCGCCCGGCCCACGACCATGCGTCTCGTCGTTCTGGAACTGCTCGGCGAGCTTCACGAGCACTTCGATGAGGTAGGCGACCGCGCTGCGCGACGTGCCGATGTTCGTCATGAACAGCACCGTGTTCTGACTCGTCTTGTTGACCTGGATGCCGTACCGGTCCATCAGGTATTCGTGCTTGAACGTGTCGCCATCGACGCCCGTGCGCGTGATCTCGACCGTGATGCGGCTCGGATCGACGACGAACTCGTCGTTCGCCCAGGCATCCCACATCGTCGACAGGCCGTCACGGTGCGGCATCGGCCGCTTCGAGCGGCGATATTCGCCCGGCACCAGGTCGTGGGTCGTGAGCACCCGGAACGTCCGCTTCAGCATCGGGTGCCGCGCAACCGCCTGCGAGACGCTCGTCGCGAGGTCGAGCTGCCGTTGCACGAGCTCGAACCCCTCGAGCTCGACCTGGCGGCGCCCGAGGTCGAGCGAGGCGAGGATCTGGTAGTTCGGCGAGGTCGACGTGTGCGTCATGTATGCCTCGTGGAACGACTCCTCCGCGTCGCTGCGCCAGGCCTGGTCGCGCACGTGGATCATCGAGCCCTGGCGAAGCGCCGTGAGCGTCTTATGGGTTGACTGCGTCGCATACACGCGGAGCGTCGCGTCCGGCGGCAGCAGCAGCTGCTCGCCGAGCCAAACCTCATCGGGCGCGGGCTCGCCAGTGGCCGAGTCGAACAGCCGTTCGCGCTGCTCGGCGTAGGCCTTCGCGTGCTCGGAGCTGCGCTGCAGGCCTTCCAATCGCTGCGAGGCCGACATCGCGGTGCGCCGGCGCGTCACGGGGTGGAAGGCCGCGAACGCGAACCAGGCCTCGTCCCACAGGAACACGAGGTCGGGCTTGATCGCCAGGCACTCCGCCATGACGCGCTCGGGGTCGTACACGATGCCGTCGAACGTGCAATTGGTCAGCGTGACCATGCGCACCTCGTCGAGCCGGCCGGCCGCGCGGTAGTCGAGCAGCAGTTGCTTGATTCTGTTGATCGGCACCGCGCCGTAAAACGCGTAGTCGTTGAGCGGGTAGGCGTCGAGGTAGGCGACGCGGGCGCCCGTGAGCATGACGGCGTGGTGGTGCGACTTGTGGCAGTTGCGATCGACGATCACGACGTCGCCCGGCCCCGTGACGGCTTGGTGGACGATCTTGTTCGCCGTCGACGTGCCGTTCGTGACGAACCACGTCGTGTTCGAGTGGAACGCCCTCGCCGCGAGCTCCTGCGCCTTCTTGAGCGTGTGCACGGGAGCGAGGAGCGAGTCGAGGCCGCCGGACGTCGCGCTCGTCTCGGCGAGCAGCAGGTTGAGGCCGTAGAAATCGGCCATGTCGCGGATCCACTTCGAGCCGACGACCGACCCGCCGCGCGAGATGGGCAGCGCGTGGAAGACGCCAGCCGGGCGGCGGGCATGCTCCTGGATCGCCGTGAAGAAGGGGGCGTCGTACACGTGCGAGATGCGGCGCAAGAACGACAGATGCATCTCGAACCGGTCCTCGCGGCGAAAGACGCGGCGGAATCGTCGCGAGAGGGCTCCGGCCAGGTCCTCGATGTGGGCACCGGCCACGAGGTAGAGGTCGAGCTCCGGACGGATGCCACGCAGCGTGTCGGCGAGCGACACGATTCGTTGGATCGACGCGAGCTGCGTCGATGTGCCGTCGGAGGTGCGCGCGCGGTCGCCGCCGGCGAACTGCTCGTACGCCTGCGAGATCGTGCGCTTCAGGTCGCGGCTGAGCGCCTGCTTCGAGCGCGTCGTGAAGCCGGGGCGGATGACGCACACCTGCAGATTGGGGTTGGTCAGGGCGGCCGCGATCGCGTCCTCGACGCTGGGGACGATGACGAGATCGTAGATGAAATCGTCGGCCTCCCCGCGCATCCGGAGCATCTCGATCTTCAGCGCGTCGCGATCTTCCGGACGCATCTCGTCGACGACGAGCACCTCGAACCGAGGGCGCGCGTCTGCGGACGCATCGATGCCCTCGTCGGCGAGTTTCGCCGCCGCAGCGCTCTCGCCGGGGCGCTCGGGTTCGTCGAGCGAGCCGCTGCCGCGCAGCCGCTGCATGACTGGCCCGATGCGGTCGAGCGCTGCCCGGTACTCTCCAGCGTCGATGAGCTCGCCGATCGCCTTGACGTACCGCTGGCCGAACCCGGCCCAGTACATCTCGACCGTCTCGAGCGAGCGGAGCGACCGATGGATCTCGGCGAGGCCCGCCGCGTCGCTGACGTCGGAGTCGCCCCGCGCGAGCAGTCGAACCGCGTATCGCAGGTACTCCCAGGAATCGAGACGGAGGCGCCACACGCTCGCAGGCATACCGGGGTTCGGCTCGAGATCGCTCCCGGCCCGACCTTCGGGTGCTGGTGCGTGTGACTGCTGCATGCGGCGGTGCTCCTTCGACTCGAGCCGTGTGGCGCGCACCGATGGGCGGCTGGACGCCGTGCGCCCATCGCGCGGTGAGAAATCAGCCTAACCGCCCGGATGTGGCGGGAAGATTCCACGAGTCGCCGCATGACCGTGATGGGGACGGGGTCCGCGCATCGCGCGGGTCGAGGCGTCGAGATTGGTGCCGGCTGTGGGATTCGAACCCACACACCCTTTCGGATAACGCATTTTGAGTGCGTCGCGTCTACCGTTCCGCCAAGCCGGCTGACCTGAGCGGTGCAACGATACCGTAGGCTCGTGCCGTGACCGAAGAAGCAAATCAGGCCCCACGCAGGGTCGTCGTCGCCGAAGATGAGTCGTTGATCCGTCTCGACATCGTTGAAATCCTCCGCGACAACGGGTTCGACGTTGTCGGTGAGGCCGGTGACGGCGAGACCGCCGTCGCGCTCGCAAACGAGCTGCGACCGGATCTCGTCGTCATGGACGTCAAGATGCCGCAGCTCGACGGCATCTCGGCGGCCGAGCAGTTGGCGAAGAACAATGTCGCTCCCGTCGTGCTGCTGACGGCGTTCAGCCAGAAGGAGCTCGTCGACCGCGCGACCGAGGCGGGCGCCCTCGCTTACGTCGTCAAGCCGTTCACCCAGAACGATCTGCTGCCGGCGATCGAGATCGCACTCGCCCGCCACCAGCAGATCCTCGCGCTCGAGTCCGAGGTCGCAGACCTCGCCGAGCGCTTCGAGACCCGCAAGCAGGTCGACCGCGCGAAGGGCCTGCTCACGCAGAAGATGGGCCTCTCAGAGCCAGAAGCCTTCCGCTGGATCCAGAAGGCGTCGATGGACCGCCGCCTGACCATGCTCGAGGTCGCGCAAGCCGTGATCCTGCAGCTCGCCCCGCCGAAGAAGGGTCGCGGCGCCGACACGGAGGCCCAGGACTAACCCCGGCATTCACTCGCCGCAGCGTTCGTGGCCTCCGCCTCGACGCTCGATGCGCTCCGGGAGCCGCCGCTAGGCGCGCTCGCGGAGCGCATTCGTCATGCGGATGGTCGAGCAGCGGCGGCCGCGCTCGTCGAACACGACGATCTCGTGCACGGCGACCGTGCGACCGAGATGGATCGACCGGCAAACGCCCGTCACGAAACCGCTCGTCGCCGAACCAGTGTGCGTCGCATTGATGTCGACGCCGAGCGCGAACCGGTCAGGCATCGAGTGCGCGTTCGCCGACAGGGAGCCGAGCGTCTCGCCGAGCACGCAGTACGCGCCGCCGTGCATGAGGCCGAGCGGCTGCGTGTTGCCGTCGACCGGCATGACCGCGATCGATTCCTCGGCCTCGAGAGTGACGAACAGCACGCCCATGCGCCGCGAGAGATCGACGCGCCCGTACCCGAACCGGGCGCGGATCGCATCCTGGTCCGGAATCGCGTACCCGTTCACCTCGGTCGGAAGCTCCGGGTACGGGTACGGCGAAAGGTCCTGGGCGGTCGCGTCTGCCATGGCGCTCCTCGTGTGCGGCGATAGGCTGCCGGGGTGACAGCGCCCGAAAAGCCTACGCTCATGGTCATCGACGGCCACTCGCTCGCCTTCCGCGCGTTCTACGCGCTGCCGGTCGAGAGTTTCGTGACCAACGATGGCCAACACACCAACGGCATCCACGGGTTCATCTCGATGCTCGTGCTGCTGATGCAGAACGAGCAGCCGACGCACCTCGCGGTCGCCTTCGACATCTCGCGCCACTCGTTCCGCACGCGCGAGTACGCCGAGTACAAGGGCGGCCGCGAAGAGACGCCGCCCGAGTTCAAGGGCCAGGTTCCGCTGCTGCAGGATGCGCTGCGCGCGATGGGGATCCCGACCATCACGAAAGAGGACTACGAGGCCGACGACATCCTCGCGACCCTGGCGCGCCAGGGACGCGAAGCCGGCTTCAGGGTGCTCGTCGTCTCTGGCGACCGCGACTCGATCCAGCTCGTCACCGACGACGTGACGCTGCTGTACCCGTCGACGCAGGGCGTCTCGAAGCTCAAGCGCTATACGCCGGATGCGGTGGTCGAGCGATACGGCGTGCGACCGGAACAGTACCCGGACGTCGCGGCGCTCGTCGGCGAGAAGGCAGACAACCTGCCAGGCATCCCGAAGGTCGGCGAGAAGACCGCGGCGAAGTGGCTCGCGAAGTACGACTCGCTGCAGGGCATCCTCGACCACCAGGACGAGATCGGCGGCAAGGTGGGCGAGTCGCTGCGGGAGCACCAACAGGAAGCCGTGCGCAACCGCAAGCTCAACCGGCTCGTCGACGATGTCGAGCTGCCGTTCGGCCCGGCCGACCTCGACCGCAAGCCGATGGACACGGCCGCGGTCCGCGAGGTCTTCACCCGGCTCCAATTCCGCACGCTGCAGGAGCGCATCCTGGCCCTCGCTGAGGGCGACGGCGCCGAGGCATCGGCACCGGCGCAGGCGACAGCGCCGGTGCGCACCGAGTTGCTCGATGAGGAGCTCGAGCTGTGGCTCGCGAACGCCCGAAAGACCTCGCAGGAGGGTCTCGCGCTCACGGTGCGAACCCTCGACGGCGTCATCGCGGAAGTCGGCGTCTCGGGCGCCGACGAGGCGACATTCCTGACCTGGATCCCGAGCCGCGCCGACTACGCGCCGTTCGAGACGTGGTTGGCGAGCGACGCGCCGAAGATCATGTTCGACGCGAAGGCCCAGATCAAGGCGCTCGGCCGGGCGGGCCTCGAGGTCGGCGGCACGATCCTCGACGGCCAGATCGCGGCGTGGCTTGCGCGGCCGCAGAACCCGCCGAAGCGGCTCGCCGAGTTCGTGCAGCAGCAACTCGACGAACCGCTGCCCGAAGGCGACCCGAACGAGCTCGTGCCGGCCGACGACGCGGTGTCGTTCACCGCCTCCGACGCCTGGTACGCGCGACGCGCGACCCTCGAGGCCCTCGAGCGGCTCGATGGCGGCTCGCGCGGCGTGTTCGACGACATCGAGTCTGCGTTGCTCCCCGTGCTCGCCCGCATGGAGCTGCAGGGCATCGCGGTCGATCGAGCGTTCCTGCAGGGACTGATCGACGGCCAGAAGTCGCGCGTCGAAGACCTCAAGGCCGCGGCCCTCGAAGCGGCAGGCATCGAAGACGTGAACCTCGGTTCGCCGAAGCAGCTGCAGGAGGTGCTGTTCGAGCACCTCGGCATGCCGAAGACGAGGAAGACCAAGACGGGATTCTCGACCGATGCCGAATCCCTCGCGGATCTCGAGCGCTCGAACCCGCACCCCTTCCTCGGTGCCCTCCGCCAGCACCGCGACACGACGAAGCTGCTGCAGATCGAAGAGACGCTGATGAAGGCGGTCGGCGAGGAGGATCGCATCCACACGACCTACGTGCAGATCGGCTCGGCCTCCGGCCGCCTCAGCTCGAACGACCCGAACCTGCAGAACATCCCGATCCGCTCGGAGGAGGGCCGCCGCGTGCGTCGCGCGTTCGTGCACGGCGCCGAGTTCGAGACCCTGCTAACGGCCGACTACTCGCAGATCGAGATGCGCATCATGGCGCACCTGTCGGGCGACGAGCAGCTGATCGCGGCGTTCAACGCGGGAGAGGACCTCCACCGCTTCGTCGGCTCGCGCGTGTTCCACGTCGAGCCGGAGGATGTCACGCCCGAGATGCGCTCGAAAGTGAAGGCCATGTCGTACGGCCTGGCATACGGTCTCAGCGCCTTCGGCCTCTCGAAGCAGCTGCAGATCGAACGCGCCGAGGCCCAGAGCCTCATGGACGACTACTTCACCCGCTTCGGGAAGGTGCGCGACTACCTGCGCGGCGTCGTCGAGCAGGCGACCGAGAACGGCTACACCGAGACGATCTTCGGACGCCGCCGTCCGTTCCCCGACCTCAAATCACCGAACCGTCTCGCACGGGAGAATGCCCAGCGCGCGGCCCTCAACTCGCCGATTCAGGGGTCTGCCGCGGACATCATCAAGCGCGCCATGATCGCGATCGACGCGCGCATGACGGCCGAAGGCCTTGCGAGCCGCATGCTGCTGCAGGTGCACGACGAACTCGTGTTCGAGGTCGTCGATGGCGAGACCGAGCCGATGGAGGCGCTCGTGCGCGAGGAGATGGCGGGCGCGGCCGACCTCTCGATGCCGCTCGACGTGCAGGTCGGCATCGGCCCCAACTGGGACGACGCGGGGCACTGATCGTCACTCGGTCGTCGCGGGCCGCCGATACAGCGCGCCCGGCGGGTCAAGCGCGCGCATCCGACACGCGCGAGGCTCGCCGTGAGGCTGGCCTGAAATACTCGGGCGCGTGACTTCGACGATTCGAGAGTTCTTCCGCGGCGTCGGTCTCTACCTGCGCGGCTTCAAGATCTGGGCGTCCGACCCCGGCGTCATGCTGCTCGGCGCCATCCCGGCGCTGATCGTCGGCCTGTTCTTCCTCACCGCCGTGATCGCGCTCGCGTTCGCGGCGCCTGGCATCGCCGAGTGGGCCACGCCGTTCGCCGATCCGTGGGATGAGGTCTGGCGCACCGGCCTGCGAATCGTCGTGGCGGTCGCGATCGTGGCGGCCGCCGTCGCGATCGGCGTCATGACCTTCGCCGCAGTCACCTTGGCGGTCGCGTCCCCGTTCACCGACCGGATCTCGCGGGTCACCGAGCAGCGCATGGGGAACGCGCCCGAGCCGATCGACGAGCCCGTGTGGCGCGCCATCCGACGCGGGGTCGGCGATGGACTCGTGCTCGTCGGCACTGGGCTGGTGAACGGCGTGCTCGCGTTCCTCCTCGGTCTCATCCCGGTCATCGGCGGCGTACTCGGGTGGACCACCGGCGCGCTGCTTGGCGGGCGAGCCCTCGCGATCGAGTTGACCGGTACGCCGGGGGATGCGCGCGACATGCCGATCGGCGAGCGCCAGCGCTTGCTCGCCTCGCGTCGCGCGCTGACGCTCGGCTTCGGCGTGTGCGCCTACCTGACGTTCCTCATCCCGGGCGGCGCCGTCATCGGCACTCCCGCGCTGACGGCGGGCGGCACCCTCCTGCTGCGCGAACTCGTGGGCGAGCCGACAACGGTGACGGATGCGCGAGTGGCGCGCCCCGCGCATCCGACCGGCCACTCGACCGGTCCGGACGCCGGCGGGTGACCGCGAACGGCCGCGGCCCGGCCGGCGGAGACCGCCCGAAGCGGGGCCCCACTACGCTGGCGAGATGACCGACGCGACCGCTTCGAATTCACCGCTCGACCTGAAGAACCAGCCCGCGGCGGCCGCCGAGACCGCGCCGCGCACGGCGACCGACCTTGACCGTATCGCCGAGGCGTGGGTCGAGACCGATGTGGCGCTTTCGCCCGAGCGGCGGGTCGAGCTCGGACTCTCCGGCGACCAGAGCGCCTACGGCGATCTCTCGCCGGCCCGGTTCGATGCCCGCCGCGCCGCCATCACAGCGGTGTTGCGCGACCTCGACGCCGCTTCGGTGACCGACGAGATCGACGAGGTGACGGCACTCGAGTTGCGCCGCGACCTCGGGCTGCAGCTCGACGAGCTCGACGCCGGTCTCGGATACCGCGACCTCAACAACCTCGCCTCCCCGGCGCAGGATGTCCGCATGGTGTTCGACCTCATGCCGACTGAGTCGCCAGAGGATCGCGACGCGATCGCGCGACGCATGTCGAACATCCCGGCGGCCATCGACGGATACCTCGAAACACTTCGCGAGGGCGTGCGCCGCGGGATCGTCCCCGCGAAGCGGCAGATCGCCGAGGTCGCCACTCAGACGCGCGCGTACGCGAAGTCGGACGGTTTCTTCGCCACGCTCGCGCGGGACCTCGGCCAGAACGGCCAGGGAGGAGCGGATATCGCGACGCCGAACGCCTCCATCACCGCCGACCTCGAGCGCGGCGCCTCGGCCGCGCGCGAGGCGTACTCGGGCCTCGCGGATGCGCTCGAACGGGAGATCGCGCCCGCCGCATCGGTTGCCGACGCCGTCGGTCGCGAGCACTACGCGCTCGCCTCTCGCAGCTTTCTCGGCGCGGCCGTCGACCTCGACGAGACGTACGAGTGGGGCCTCGAGGAGCTCGCGCGCATGACGCGCGAGCAAGAGGCGATCGCGAACGAGATCGTTCCGGGCGGATCTGTCGCCGACGCCATCGCGCACCTCGACGCCGACCCGGAGCGGAAGCTGCACGGGACCGACGCGCTGCGGGCGTGGATGCAGGAGACGAGCGACCGCGCGATCGAAGAGCTCGGCAGATCGCACTTCGACATCGCCAAGCCGATGCGCACGCTCGAGTGCATGATCGCGCCGACCCAGGAGGGGGCGATCTACTACACGGGACCAAACGACGATTTCTCGCGCCCCGGCCGCATGTGGTGGTCGGTCACGCCGGGCGTCACGGAGTTCGACACGTGGCGCGAGCTCACCACCGTGTACCACGAGGGCGTTCCCGGCCACCACCTCCAGATCGCGCACGCCGTGCATCGCAAGGAGCGCCTCAACTCTTGGCGCCGCATCAACTGGACCAGCGGCCACGGCGAGGGCTGGGCCCTGTACGCGGAGCGCCTCATGTCGCAGCTCGGCTACCTCGACGACCCGGCCGACCGCCTCGGCATGCTCGATGGGCAGCGGATGCGCGCGGCCCGCGTCGTGCTCGACATCGGCGTGCACCTCGGCAAGCCGGTGCCGACGACTCCGGGTATCGCCGGTGCCGCGACGGCGTCCGAGGCCGGTCAGGGGCGTGTGTGGGACTACGAGTTCGCGCTCGAATTCATGCGCCGCAACGTGAACATGCCGGACGGCTTCGTCCGGTTCGAGGTCAACCGCTACTTCGGCTGGCCGGGCCAGGCCCCGGCCTACAAGGTCGGCCAGCGCATCTGGGAAGACGTGCGCGAATCCGCCGAGGCGACCGCGGGGGAGACGTTCGACCTGCGCGCCTGGCACACTCGTGCTCTCGACCTCGGCGGAGTCGGCCTCGACACGCTGCGCGCCGGGCTTGCCGCCGCCTGAGTCGGCGGCCAACGGCAGACACGTCAACACTGCTGTTCGCGCTCGCCCGCATCGATCGAGCGACAGATGGAACGGTCACGATCGACGGCGTCGACCGCCTCGGCGAGGCCGCGCGCGACCGGCTTCGCCTCGAGCGCATCGCCGGAACGACCGACTCTGGCGCAGAGTTCTGCCATCCGCGAGCCGGGCACCGGGGTGACCAGGTCCAGGGTCCGCCTGGCACTCCCTGTCCGAATCAGGCGGCGCGCCGTATGCTGGTCGGCACCGAGACGATGAGGCCTGGGTACCGAATGACGATTGCCGCCGACCGAGGGTCCCCGAGCGGGGGAGCCTCGTCGCGCATGCGCGCTCTCGTCGCGGCATCTCGCACACGATCGCTCCGGATGCTCGGCTCGCCCGACCACGCGCGTCCGGCCGTCGACACGGCAGAGAGCGACCTCGATTCGCTGCGGCGGGAGCACCCGCTCGCCCCCGTCTACGACGTCCTGCGCACCCTGCTCATCGATCCCGCGACGGCGACGGGCCTGATCGTCGCGATCACGGATGCGTCTGGTCGCCTCGTGTGGGTCGACGGCGATCGGTCGACGCTTCGCAAAGCCGAGCGGATGGCGTTCGTGCCCGGCGCCGACTGGTCGGAGCACGCCGTCGGCACGAGCGCGCCCGGCACCGCGCTCGCCTCCGGAGACGCCGTGCAGGTCGCCGGCGCCGAACACTTCGCGCCCGCCGTGCAGAGCTGGAACTGCAGCGCCGTTCCGGTGCACGACGCCGACGGCGGCCTGCTCGGCGTCATCGACGTGACCGGGGGAGCAGATGCGATCGGCCCCCACTCGATTCCGCTGCTGCGCGCCGCTGCGGCAGCGGCGACGGCCCAGTTGCGACTGCTCGGTGCCGGCGACGGCACGCGCCCGCGCGGCCGCCGCGCCGCGAACCGGGGCGACCCTCCGGCCGCGAAAGGCCTCCACCTGCGGCTGCTCGGGCGGGACCGCGCGGTCGTCG
>JBQDJW010000021.1:0-4456 GCA_052086425.1 Pseudoclavibacter sp.
TGCCGGGGTCGGCTCGCGCGTGCTCGTCTCGAGCACCCCGCAGTGCGGTGAGTGCTTCTACTGCGAAGTCGGGCGACCCGACCAGTGCTCGGAGCAGTTCGATGCCACAGACCCGGCGGTCGCCGCGCTCGACGACGGGCGCGAGGTGCGGGCGGCCGGGGGCGTGGGCGCCTACGCGACGCACGCACTCGTCTCGGCGTCGCGGCTGTTCGAGCTGCCCGACGACCTGCCGTTCGAAACAGCCGCGCTCGCCGGATGCGGCGTCTCGACGGCGTACGGAGCGGTGGAATGCATTGCCGAGGTGCGGCCGGGACAGTCCGTCGCGGTGTTCGGGCTCGGCCACCTCGGGCTGTTCGCCGTGCAGGCGGCGGCGCGCGCCGGGGCGTCGCGCATCATCGCCATCGACCTGCACCCCGGCCGCCGCGCGCAGGCGTTGGCGATGGGCGCATCCGATGCCGTCAGCGCGGGCGACGTCGACCCGGTCGAAGCCGTGCGCGACCTGACCGATGGGCGCGGTGCCGATGTCGTGATCGAGGCGGCTGGGCCCGAATACGTCGCCAGGCAGGCGGTCGAAGCGGCGCGTCGGGCCGGGACGATCGTGCTCACGGGCGTTGCGCACGCGGCCCACGCGGTGCTGTCGCTCCCCCAGCTCGCGATGACCGTGCACGGCAAACGCGTGCTCGGGTGCCAGAACGGCGGGCTCGTGCCACGCCGCGACCACCCGCGATGGCTCCGGATGCTCGCGACCGGCGAGATCAATACGTCCAGCATCGTGACCCGCACGTACCGACTCGACGAGCTCGACCTGGCGGCGCGCCGCTCGCTTGCTCTCGACGACATCACGGGGCTCGTGGTGCCGGGTGCCTCGATCCGCGCGGACGCGCCGGAGGTGGCGGCACACCCGCTCCCCCGCTGACCGGGAGGTTGTGGCGAGAGTGGCGCGACCACTATCGCCACAACTGCGCAGGCAACGGATGGATGGGTGCGCAGCTCGGCGCTCCAGGGCGACGACGTGTCAGACAGATCGACCCGATCTTCGCCCAGCTCCGCCGATCCCGCATAGCGTCAACGCGATCACCGCGATCGTTTCGCGCGACCGCACCCGCGGCATCCGCGCCGCTCGCCCACCAACCCCGGCGGGCACGCCCGCTTGGCCACGCTTCGAAGGAGCCGTCACCGATGACGCACACCGCCACCCTCGCCACGCCCGCAGACTCGGGGGACGCCGCCGGATCTTCGTTCGCCGACGCGATCGCTGCCGCAGGCGGCCCTGTTGCCGCGCTCCGCGCGGCCACCTTCCCGCCGATGTCGTTCCTGCAGTGGGAGCAGACCAACTGGCAGCCCGAGCAGTACCTGTGGCGCGATTCCGCCGCGTTCCTCGACCAGTCGCACCACATGGTCGACCTGTTCGTCGAGGGGCCGGATGCGCTTCGACTGTTCAGCGACCTCGGCGTGAACTCGTTCGCGAACTTCGTGCCGGGCAAGGCAAAGCAGTTCGTGGCAGCGGCGCCCGACGGCAACCTGATCGGCGACGCGATCCTCTTCCACCTCGACGACGGCACCTTCGACCTCGTCGGCCTGCCGACCAGCCTCGCCTGGGTGCTGTTCAACATCGAGACCGGCGATTACGACGTCTCGCACACCTGGGACGACAACTCGTGGGTGCGGCGGGGCTCCCCACGCCTGTACCGCTACGAGGTGCAAGGGCCGGCCGCCGACGACATCGTCCGCTCCGCGATCGACGGCGAGCTGCCGGCGCTGCGGTTCTTCCAGATGGGGAGCGTGAGCATCGCGGGCAGGCGCGTCGGCACCCTCAAACACGGTATGGCCGGCGCCGCCGGGTTCGAGTTCTGGGGCCCGTGGGAGGACGCGGATGCCGTGCGCGACGCCTTGTTCGCCGCCGGCGCGCCCCACGGAATGGGCCCGGTCGGCTATCGGGCGTACACGACGCTCACCCTCGAATCGGCGTGGATCTCGCTGCCCGTTCCGGCCGTGTACGACGCGCCGGAGCTGCAGGCCTACCGCGAATGGCTGCCCGCGGGGCACCTCGGCTCGCTGGCCGGAAGCTTCGACTCGGGCGCGATCGGCGACTATTACGTCACGCCATACGACATCGGGTACGGCAAGGTCGTGAAGTTCGACCACGACTTCATCGGGCGGGATGCGCTGGAACGGATCGCCGAGCGCCCGGCCATGCGGAAGGTCACCTTCGCATGGAACGGCGACGACGTGGCCGACATCTACCGCTCGCAGTTCGTCGACGACGGCCGGCCGCCGGCGCGACTCGTTGACGCGCCGAAGTCGCGTGCAGCCCGGTTCACGTACGACGCCGTCGCGGCGGCCGACGGGTCGCACGCCGGCATCTCGCTCGACACCGGATTCATCGGCCCGGACCGCGCGGTGTTGTCGATCGGAATGGTCGACGAGGCGAACGCGGCGCCCGGAACCGAGGTCGCGATCACGTGGGGCGAGCCCGCGGGTTCGACCCGTCCGCACCTGCCCCCGCACCGGCAGGCGACGATTCGCGCGACGGTGCTCCCCGCGCCGTACAGCGAGTACGCCCGCACGCGATACCGCGACGCATAGGGATCGCCTCGCGCGACGCGCAGGGGACGCCGCGACGCGCAGGGTGCGCCGCCGCGAGGCGACACGCCCGGCATCGCGAAAGCGCTCCTCCGCTGGGCACTTGTTCCCGGAGTGGCGCGTCACTCCGGGAACAAGCGCCCAGCGGGAGTCCGAATACGTGCACCCCGAGCGTGTCGCCCGTGCATCGCTCTCGGAGACGACCGAAACGCAACCTCCGAGACGCGACAATGGCATCCACCCACTCGACGACGAGGAGATCCGCCGTGACCGACGCCGCCCGACGGACGTTGTTCGCGAGCTTCACCGCGCAGCTCCGCCACGATCTCGAGGCGGGCCGGTTCCAGCCCGGTGAGCGCCTTGGCGAGAATGCGCTCGCCGACCTGTACTCCGTCTCGCGTCCGACCGTGCGGGCGACGCTGCAGGAGCTCGCTCGGCTCGGACTCGTGACCCGGTCGTCCGGCCGCGGTGCGACGGTCACGGCGATCGACCTCGACGAGGTCAAGATGCTGCTCACGCTGCGCTCGCAGCTCGAGCCCATGCTCGTGCGCCGGTTCACGGAACTGTCGACGGGCGCACAGATGTCGACGTTCGCGGATGCCGCGAGCGCGTTCGGCCGCGCGATCGGCGGCGACGACGACCTCGCGGCGGCGCAACGGCATCTCGACGACTTCTACCGTGTGCTGCTCGACGGCGCGGGCAGCTGGGCGCTCGCGAGCGCCGTCGATGTGCAGCACGCGATGCTGACGATGTACCGGCACCGCGAGCTCGCCCCCGAGTTCCAATCGGAGCGATATCGGGCGGCAGCCGAGACGCACGGGCTCATCGTGCCGATCATGCAGCGGCGCGACAGCCGCGCAGCGCACGCGCTGTGCGCGAGGCACATGCACGAGGACGCGACGGCGGTGCTCCGAGAACTCTTCGCCCAGGGGTAGGTGCCGGCGGCCGGTGCCGAGGGGCGGGTCTGCGGCGCGTCTTCACGACGCCGGCTCCGCCGGCTCCCCGGGCAACGGCATTGCGTCGGCGCCGCGGACATCGCGAACGCCGACAGCTCCGCCCGCGTCGACGCTCACACCACTTAACTGTGAAGTTGTGGCGAAACTGGGGCCACCACTTTCGCCACAACTGCGCAGTTGGCAAGTGGGCGGATGCTTCAGGCGCGTGGAGCGGGCCTGCTGCGCGCTCGCGTGGAGCGGGTCTGCTGCGCGTGCTCGTGACGCCGACCCTTCGACACGCTCAGGGAGCAGCGCGCGCCCGCGTAGGGCAAATGGAGGTCTTTGAGCCCGGCGAAATGTCCGCCCTTCGACAAGCTCAGGGATCGACGCTCGAGCGAGCCCCTCGACCTCGACAAGCTCGGCGACCTCCGCGGAGGCGCCTCAGTGGGGGAAGGCGATGATGCCGCAGATGTCGGCGTGCGACGCCGCCGCGTCGCGCGCCGCATCGAGCTGATCGACCGAGTACGTGCGCGTCATGATGCCGTCGGGCGTGAGCTTTCCCCGCTCGAGCAGGCGCGTGAATCGCTCGAGATCGCGGAACATGCGCGAGTTGCCGTTCTGGGTCGAGCGGATTTGCCGGCTCTGCAGCGTCAGGAACGTCTGCGGGAACGAGACCTCCGCATCCCCGCGTTCGAAGCCCGACACGATGACCCGCCCGCCGCGGCGCGTGGCCATCAGCGCGTCGCGCTGACCCGTCGCGCGGTCGGTCGCCTCAAGCGCGACGTCGACGCCCCGCCCCTCGGTCATCCCGCGGAGCACGGAGGCCGCATCCTCGACGGCCGGGTCGATCACGACATCGGCGCCGAGCCGCTCGGCCGCGGCGCGACGCGACGCGTCTGGCTCGACGACCGCGACGAACGCGGCGTCGCGCAGCCGCG
>JBQDJW010000021.1:4466-13034 GCA_052086425.1 Pseudoclavibacter sp.
CTGCAACATCCACAACCCGAGCTGTCCTGCCCCGAAGATCGCGACGCTCTCGCCCGGCTGCAGCTCGGCGCCGTTGACGACCGAGCCGACACCGCTCGTGATGCCGCAGCCGAGCATCGAGAGCACGTCGGACGGCAGGTCGGACTCGATCGGGAACGCCTGGTTCTGCGACACGTTCATGAACTCTGCGTAGCCGCCCACGTTGCCCGCACACGAGATGAGCGCGCCATCCTCGCCCCGGGCGATGTCGGGGTAGACGCCGCCGAGGTCGAAGAGCTCGCCGCACTGCCACGGCTCGCCGATCCGGCAGTAGTAGCAGGTGCCGCACTCGGGCGTTCCGGGCACGACGACGCGCTGCCCGACCCGCGCGCGGCTCACGTTCGCACCGACCTCGACGACCTCGCCGATCGAGGCGTGACCGAGGATCGTCGGCGGGATCTTCGCGAGGGCTCCCGACCAGTTGTGCACGTCGGTCACGCAGAACGGACTCGCGTGCGTGCGCACGATCAGCCGACCAGGCGTCGGGTCGAGCACCTCGACCCGCTCGATCGAGAACGGCACGCCCGTCTCGCGGAGCACGGCGGCGGTCATCGTTCGATCGGTCATGCGGCCTCCTTGCCAATTTTGTCCGTCAATCGGACAATGCAGAGCGTACGAGCGCGCCGCGAGCGGCGTCAACCGCAGCCCGCGCGCGCCGTCAGTCGAGGAAGCCGCTCCGCCACTGCGCGAGCCCCTCGGACATCTCGCCGAGCACCCGCGCGGCGATCTCGAGGTCGGCCTCGCTCGCTGTCGAAACGTCGGCGAGGACGCGTCCCCACACACCTCGGAAGCCGTCGAGGTTGCGGCTCGCGTACTCGGTTGCGTAGACCCGAACTTCGCGGCCATCACCGCCCTCGACGCGCTTCTCGACGAGCCCGCCGTCGACGAGATTGGCGATGCGAGTACTGGTATTACTGCGCTGTTGCCCAATGGCGCGGGCGATCTGCGTGACCGACGATCCCGGCTCGAGCAGTACCTCGCGAAGCACGTCTGCCTCCGCAGGCGTGATGTGCGTCAGCCCGTCGTGCGGCAGCGTCACCTCGCGCTGCAGCGTCGGGAAGACGCTGATGACGTGCTCCCCGAGCGCCCCGAGCAGCGCCTCTCGCGATGAACCCGACATGCGCACCCTCCGAACGTCGCACCGCACAGCGCGTCGTGCGGTGGATTGTCACACTATCGCTTGCCCCATCGTGGCAAGAGTGTTTATATGGCCTATACGTGAATCGTATGACACCTTCCACCGATGCAAGGATTTCAATGAACGCGACGCACACGGTCGAACCCGTGCTCGATCAGGCTCAAGTCGACATCGAGCAGCAGCTCGTCCAGACCGCGAAAGACCTGCACGACGCGATCCTGGCGCAGGCCCCGACCGTCGAGGAACGCACCTTCTACTCCGAGGAACTCCACGCGAAGTTCGACGAGGCGGGCTTCTATCGCATGCTCATCCCCAAGGCCCACGGCGGCCTCGAGGTCACGCCCGCGACCTTCTACCGAGTGGTCATCGAGATCGCCCGTGCCGACATGTCGACTGCCTGGTGCTTCGCGCTCTCGTCGAACCACGCCCTCATGGTCGCCAACTGGTTCCCGGCCGATATCCATGCCGAGGTGTACAACGGCGGCGACTTCCGCGCCGCGTCGATGTACGCACCCACCGTGACGGCGACCCCGGTCGACGGCGGCTGGCAGCTCGACGGCGTCGTGAACTACTGCTCCGGCATCCCGTACTCGACCTACTTCGTCGGCCAGTGCATCCTGCCGGGCACGCGACCGACCGGCGACCCACGCGTCGGCGTCTACATCGCCCCGCGCGACTCGTTCACGATGCTCGACGACTGGGGCAACATGCTCGGTCTCAACGGGTCGGGCTCCCACAGCATCCGGTTCGACGGGGCCATCCTGCCCGGCCGGTTCCTCGTCGAAGACGCCGACCTCGTCGAGTACGCCTTCGACGGCGACAGCCCCGGCTCGGCCGCCTACGGCAACTCCATGTACTCGGGCCGCCACATGTCGTCGTTCGCGTTCGGCATCGCCGCCATCATGATCGGCGGATGCTACGGGGCACTCGACGAGTTCGAGCGGCAGATGCGCGCGCGCAAGACCACGATCCCCCCGTTCGTGTCGCGCACGGACGACCCCGACTTCCAGCGCTGGTACGGCAGCGCGCTCGTGAAGTTCGAGCTCGCCGAGGGCGCGTTCTTCTCGGCCGTCGACCGCTGGCTCGAGGCAACGCGGCGCAACGTCGCGGGCATCGAGCCGTTCTCCGACGCGCTCGACAACCTGCTCGGCGGCATCGGGCGCGAGGTGATGATCCAGGTGTGGGAGGCCTTCGACCGCGACCTCTACCGCACGATCGGGTCGACCGCCTCGAAGAAGGGCGAGCGCTTCGAGCACATCTACCGCGACATGTCGCAGGCCATCGGGCACCGCAATCCGCAACTCAAGGAGCCCTCGTACCGCCTGATCGCGATGGGCGCCCTCGGCATTCCGTTCGGCCCCGCCTGACCCGCGCCAGAACGCAACCAGCCCCCAGGCACCCGGTCACCCCAGACACCCACCAGGGCCACAACCGAGGCCACAAGAGGACGCGTCAATGACGACACAGACCCCAACACCGCCCCCGCCGGCGGGCCGCGACGAGATCGCGACGCTCGCCGAATCCCTCAACGGCGTCTGCCACGCCCGAGGCGACGCCGACTACGCGGACGAAGTCGCCGGCTACAACAGCGCCGGAACCTTCGCGCCAGACCTCGTGGTCGGCGCGGCCGACGAGCACGACGTGCAGACGGCCGTGCGCTTCGCCGCCGAGCACGGCATGACCGTCACTGTGCAGGCGACGGGCCACGGCAACTACGCGCCAGTGCGCGACGGCCTGCTCATCACGACGAAGCGGATGCGCGCGATCGACCTCGACGCGGATGCGCGCGCCATCACGGTCGGCGCGGGCGTGCAGTGGCAAGACATCCAACCGCACCTCGCGCCGCACGGGCTCGTCGCGGTGAGCGGTTCGAGTCCGTCGGTCAGCGCGGTCGGCCTCGCCCTCGGCGGCGGGCTCGGCCCACTCAGCCGCACGCTCGGCTGCACGGTCGACTACGTCCAGGCGTTCCGGCTCGTCGACGCGAATGGCGAGGTCCGCATCGTCGACGGCGAGACCGACCCCGAGCTGTTCTGGGCACTTCGCGGCGGCAAGGTCGGCCTCGGCGTCGTCACCGAGATGCGGCTCGGGCTCGTGCACCTGCCGCTCCTCTACGCGGGGAGCCTCTACTGGGACGGCGACGACCTCGAGCGCGTCTACCGCACGTGGGTCGACTGGTCCGGCGAGGTACCGGACGAGGTCAACTCGTCGGTCAACATCATCCGGGTGCCGGATATCGACGACTTCCCGCCGGAGCTGCGCGGCCGCACCGTCATCCACCTCCGCTATGCGTACGCGGCCCCTGGCGCATCCGAAGCCGACATCGAGGCGGCCGGCGAAGCGCACCTGGCGCCGTTTCGCGCGATCGGCACGCCACTCGTCGACACGATCGGCCGCCTGCCCGGCAGCGAGACCAGCAGCATCCACTCCGATCCGCCCGGGCAGCTCGACGTGTGGGAGCACGGCCTGTTCCTCGACAACATCGACCAGGACTACGTGACGGCCCTGCTCGACGTCGTCGGCGATGGCAGGGATGCGCCATTCATCGCGGTCGAGACGCGCCACTTCCGCGGCGCCGTTGCGAGCAGGCACGACGAGTCGGCGATGGGCGGGCGGGACGCCCACTACTCCCTCTTCCTCATCGGCGCCCCCGTGCGCGAGCTCTTCGCCGAGGTGCTTCCTGGCATCGCGGCGCAGATCACCGGCGCCATCGCCGACTACCGGCACGAATTCACGAACTACCACTGGTCTGGCCACCCGACCGGCGATGCGTTCCGGCGCCTCTGGACCGCCGAGCAGCACGAGCGCCTCGACCGCGCGCGAGCCGCCGTCGACCCGAACGGCGTGTTCGCGTTCGCACAGACCGACACGGCCGCGGGCGAACGCACCCCACTCACCCACCCCGAAGGAGCATCCGGCCAATGACGGACATCAACGGCAGGGTCGCGATCGTCACCGGCGGCGCCTCCGGCATCGGCCGCGGTATCGCCGAGCAGCTGATCGCCGAGGGCGCGAGCGTCGTCATCGCCGACATCGAGCAGACCGCCCTCGACCGGACCGCGGCCGAGATCGGCGCGACCGGCGTCCGCGTCGACGTGCGCGAGGCCGCCGACATCGAGCGGCTCCGCGACGAGACCTTCGCCCGCCACGGGCGCGTCGACATCGTCGTGAACAACGCGGGGGTCGGCCCGATCTCGCGCATGCGCGACCTCACGCTCGACGACTGGCGCTGGATGATCGAGGTGAACCTCTTCGGCGTCATCAACGGCGTGCATACCTTCTTGCCCGTGCTCGAGGCGAACGAGGGCGGCGGGCACATCGTCAACACGTCGTCGATGGCGGCGCTCGGCACCACCTCGCGCGTCGGCCCGTATACGGCCGCCAAGTGCGGGGTGCGCGGGCTCAGCGAGGTGCTCGATCTCGAGCTGCGCGAAGACGGCTCGGACGTGCGCGTCACCGTGCTCGTGCCCGGCACCGTGCACACGAACATCGGCACAAGCCAGCGGAATCGCGAGGGCGGTGAGCACGGCGGACTGCACGACGTCGACATCGCCGACGACATCGCCGCGGGCATGCGCTGGATGACGCCGCGCGAGGTCGGCGCGGTCGTGACGCACTCGATCCGCACCGACGACCTCTACGCGATCACCCACCCCGACTGGTGGCACATCGCCGAGGCCCACCAGACCGCGATCCGCGAGGCATTCGACCGGTCGCCGGTCGACGTGCCGACCGCGTGAGCCGCGCGCATCACCCGCATCGACCGCACCGCCCGCACCACCCGCACCGCGACCGAGGAGCATCCATGAACGCCTATGAACTGCCAGCCGACCTCGCCACCCGCGAGCCGCGCACCACGCGCAGCGGGTTCTTCTGGATCAACGACGACCTCGTCACGAGCGAGCACGGCACGAGCTACCGCGCACCGCTCTACGTCGAGTGGGAGGCGCCCGCCGTCATCACGAAGCCCCTCCCCCTCGTGCTCGTGCACGGCGGCGGCGGTCAGGTCACCGACTGGCGCGGAACGCCAGATGGTCGCGACGGCTGGATGCAGCGTTTCGTCGACGCGGGCTTCGCCGTGTACGCCGTCGACCGCCCAGGGCACGGCCGCTCGTGGAACCACCCTGACGTGATCGGCGCTCCCGGCGCCCCATTCACGATCGACGCGGCGAAGGGGCTCTTCGCACCGGGTATCGACGGGCACACGCAGGCGACATGGGGCGACGCGCCAGGCACGCCCG
Organism: Pseudoclavibacter sp.; assembly: GCA_052086425.1. GTDB lineage: Bacteria > Actinomycetota > Actinomycetes > Actinomycetales > Microbacteriaceae > Pseudoclavibacter. The sequence continues at coordinate 9,882 of JBQDJW010000021.1, forward strand.
GCTTCGACCAGCTCGCCGCCGGCATGGGGTTCTTGCCCGCTGACCTCGCCGAGTCGCACCGCCTCGACCAGGAGCGCATCGCGGCCCTGCTCGACCGCATCGGCCCGGCGATCCTGGTGACCCACTCTGCCGGCGGCCCCTCTGGCTGGCTCGCGCTCGACGCCCGACCCAACCTCGTGCGCGCCGTCGTCGCGATCGAGCCAATGGGGCCGCAATTCTCGAAGCTCTTCGAGGGCGGCGACCTCGTGTGGGGCCTCACCGCCTCGCCCCTGCGCTACGACCCGCCGGTCGACGACCCCGCCGGTCTCGAGCAGCGGATCGCCGACCACCGCTTGCCGTCGCACGAGGGCGCACCCGTCGTGGTCGTCGTCGGCGAGGCATCCCCGTTCACCGCGTTCGAGGCCGTCGTCGTCGAACACCTGCTTGCGGTCGGCGCCGACGCCGAACTGCTGAACCTCGGCGACCACGGCGTGCACGGCAACGGACACGCGCCGATGCTCGAGCACAATTCGGATGCGGCGATCGCGCCGATCATCCGATGGATCGACTATCGGGCGGCCTCGTCGCCGTTCTTGCGTGCGTAATCGGCCGGCGCGGCCGCGACGAACTGACCTGGCACGACCCAACCCCCGATAACCCCAACCAACTCGGACAGCGACGTCCGCAAGGAGACCACCATGTCAACGCTTCCCCGCCGGCGCTTCGTCGTCGGCATCGCCGCGGCGGCAGCCGCCTCGCTCGCACTCGCGGGCTGCTCGACCGGCATCGAAGACCAGGCCCCCGCGGGAACCGGCGATGACGCCGCGGCCGCCGAAGGCAGCGATGCCGCACTCGACGCCGCGTTCGGCGAGTGCGCCGACCCCGCCATCGACGGCATCGACCTCGACGCCGCGCTCGAGCTCATCGGCACCTACCAGCAGCCTGCCGACGGGCTGTTCATCACCGATCCGCTCGCCGAGCCCATCGACACCGAGACGACGTTCGCGTTCGTCGACGCCGGCACCGTCGTGTCGGCGATGATGTGGGAGTCGTTCGACGAAGCCGCTCAGCGCGCCGGCATCTCCGCCGAGCGCGTCACGGCGGGAACAGACGCGCAGAGCATCAACACGGCCTTCAACTCGATCGTCGAACGGCCGAGCGACGTCGTCGTCGCCCCGGCGATCGACCCCACCTTCTACTCAGACCAGATCTCGGCGCTGCAGGAGGCCGGCACGGTCGTGATCTCGGCGGCCACGACGAACGCCGAAGACTTCGGGCTGCGAGACAACTACGGCGGCCACGGCGCATCGCTCGAGAACGGCGCGGTGCTCGCGGCCGCCGCGATCACGATGACGTGCGGGCAGGAGACCGAATTCGTCTTCTACAACATCCCCGAGTTCGCGTTCTCGCAGGTGCAGCTCGAGTCGGCCGAGGCGGCATTCGACACCTTCTGCGGCGACGCCTGCAACCTGCGCGTCGTCGACATCCCTGCGTCCCAGATGGCGACGGGCGGGCCGGACGCCGTGCTGAGCGACCTGCAGGCCCACCCGGAGACGGCGGCGTTCATCTCGCCGGCAGACGAGCTGCAGGTCGGGTTGCCCGCCAAGATGGAGCTTGCCGGCATCAAGGTTCCGGGCCTCGGCCAGTCGTCGACGCCGCCGAACATCGAGCAGATCATGAACGGCACGCAGGCCGGCGGCTTCGCGGTCGACCTCGACATCTTCATGTGGCTGCTCCTCGACCAGGGGCTGCGCCTCGAGCAGGGCATGGACTACCCCGAGCTCGACTGGGCCGAGATCAACCCGCAGTTGAGCACGATCCTCACGCAGGACAACGCCGAGCAGGCGCTCGACGGGTACATCTCGGTGCCGACGTACAAAGACGACTTCGCGGCCCTCTGGGAGGTCTGACCGATGACCGATCACGCGATTACCGGCCAGACCTATCTCGTCACCGGTGTCGGCTGCTACGTCGGCAACCGCGCGGCCGAGCTCATCGCCGAGCGTGCAGGCGCGGACCGTCTCATCGTCACGAGCCGCGACGACGACACGCTCGCCGGGTGGCGCGAGCGCGGCGCCGACGCCCGCCACGCCGACTACGGAGACCGAGCGGGCCTCGAGCGCGCCTTCGCCGGAGCGACGCGCATGCTCATGGTGTCGGCCATGCTCGTCGGCGAGCGCCGCCGAGAGCAGCACGAGAAGGCCGTGGCCGCGGCCGTCGCCGCGGGTGTGCAGCACATCGTCTACACCTCGTACCTCGGCGCGGGCGATCCCGACTCGCAGGCACTCGTGTCGGAGGACCACAAGTACACCGAGGGCCTCATCGAGCGCTCCGGCGTCACGTGGAACTTCATGCGCAACAGCCAATACGCGGATGCGATCGCCGAGCAGGTCATGGGCATCGCTGTGTCGACGGGAGCGTGCGTGCACAACTCGGGCCCGGGCCGCCTCGCGGTCGTCTCGCGCGACGACGTCGCGGCGGTCGCCGCCGGTCTCCTCCTCGGCGACGGCGAACCGAACACGGCGTACGACGTCACTGGCCCAGAGCTGCACACCTACGGCGACTTCGCGCGCCTCATCGCCGACGAGACCGGCCTCGAGATCGCCGAGTCGTCGCTCACCGACGAAGAGATGTACGCGATGTGGGACGCCATGGGCGTGCCGCGCGAGGCGAGCGATGATCCGGATGCTCCCGTGCCGTGGTGCAGCGACGACATGGTCTCGTTCGGGCGCACGATTCGCGAGGGCGGCATGGAGGCGCGGACCGACGTGGTCGAGCGGATCACGGGAACGCCGGCCGAGCCGCTGACCGCCGTCATGCGGAGGTACGCGCACACCTGGCGGCGCCCGGCCGCGGCAGACGCATCCGAATGATCGAAGGAGACGAGGTCAGCATGACCCGATTCGACGACCGCCCCTACGAGTTGCCCGACGAGGTCGCACAGCTGTTTCGCGACGCGATCGGCACCGAGCACGTGCACACGGACGAGGCGCTGCGCGATGAGTATCGCGACCCGTACTGGCACCGCGACGACCGCACGTACGACTCGTCGGCGGTGCTCTACCCGTCGAGCACGGAGGAAGTGCAGGCCGTCGTGCGCATCGCGGCCGAGCACGGCGTGCCGCTGTGGACCTCGTCGCAGGGCCGCAACAACGGCTACGGCGGGCCGAGCCC
>JBQDJW010000022.1:0-1246 GCA_052086425.1 Pseudoclavibacter sp.
ACCTTCCTGCATCTCGCCGCGCTCGAGCCGAAGCGGTTCCTCGTCGTCGACTCGTCGCTGCCGCAGGACGAGGTCGAGGCTCTGATCGCCGAACGCCTCGAAGCCGTGCTCGCCGAGGTGCGCGCGGACTCATCCGCAGCACCCGCCTCGCCCGTCGCTCCCGCCGGCGCCGAGTAGGGGCGCCGGAGCCGTGAGCGTGTGGGACGAACTTCGCGGGCAGGACGCGGCGATCGATGTGTTTCAGCGCGCCGCGATCGCCTCCAGGCCGGGCGAATCCGACCCGAACGGCATGACCAACTCGTGGCTCATCACTGGGCCGGCGGGCTCGGGCCGCAGCACGATGGCCTACGCGTTCGCGGCTGCATTGCTCTGCACCGACGAGACCGAGACCGGATGCGGTCGGTGCGCGTCGTGCGCGCAAGTGCGGGCACGCTCGCACCCAGACCTCACGGCCGTCGTCACCGAGACGGTGCAACTCGATATCGCGACGGCGCGCGAGCTCGTCGAACGAGCATCCCGATCGCCCATGTCGTCGCACTTCCGCGTCATCGTCGTCGAAGACGCGGACCGCATGGTCGCGCGCACGTCGAACACGCTCCTCAAGGCCATCGAGGAGCCGGCCGAGTCGACCGTGTGGGTGCTGTGCGCCCCGAGCGAGACCGACTTGCTGCCGACGATCCGGTCGCGCGTGCGCGCGGTCGGGCTGCGGGTGCCACCCGTCGACCAAGTTGCCAAGCTGTTGGCCGAGCGCGACGGCATTCCGATCGACGAGGCGACTCGTGCGGCGCGCGAGGCACAGAGCCACGTCGGCATGGCGCGTCGGCTCGCGACCACGCCGGAGGCGTGGGCCAGACGCGACGCCTCGCTCGACGGCGTGCTGACCCTGCGTACGACGGGTGACGCCGTGCGCAAGGCCGCACATCTCGTGCGCCTGGCCGAGGAGGACGGCACGGCCCAGTCGGCCGACCGCGACGAGCGCGAGCGCGCCGACGCCTTCCGCTCGCTCGGACTGGAGCCGGGCGAGGCGGTACCGCGGCAACTGCGCGGCGCGATCCGCGACCTCGAAGAGCACCAGAAGCGCCGGGCGAAGCGCTCGCAGGTCGACGGAATCGACCGCATCCTGACCGATCTGCAGTCGCTCGTGCGCGATGTCGTCACGGTGCAGCTCGAGTTGGGCGCCGAGCTGGTGAACGAGCGACGGCGAGATGAGGTCGAGTCAGCGGCGCGGGCGACGAGCGCGACACAT
>JBQDJW010000022.1:1256-12944 GCA_052086425.1 Pseudoclavibacter sp.
CCTCCGTAGCATGGACAGCATCCGGGAGGCCCGCTCGCGCATCGCCGCGAACGTGCCGCCCGTGCTGGCGATCGAGGCGCTCTTGATCGCCATGACTCCACGCGACCGAACGCGCGCCTGAGCGGGTGTCGGCCGCCGGAGCCGCAGTCTTGACCACCACCGGCGCGACGCGCCGACCACGTGAAGGAAACGAGGGGCGATGTCGCCGACCGATCGACCGCTGCAGTCTCTGAAACGTCGCGGCCGCACCGCCGCGATGGCCGCAACCGCGATGCTCGCGACCTTGGCGTTGAGCGGATGCACGCTGGTCACGACGATCGCCGGTGCCGGCACCGACGGCGACGGCGACGGCGGCAACCACGCCGGATCCGGTGGGGATCTGCCGCTCATCGACCCGAGCTTCCCCGACGACCTGCGCGGCTACTACGAGCAAGATCTGGGTTGGAACGACTGCTCCGGCTACGAGTGCGCGACGGTGTCGGCACCCATGGACTGGAGCGACTCGTCGAAGGGCGACGTCGAGCTGGCCATGCTCAAGGTGCCTGCTCGCGGCGAGTCGCAGGGGACGATCTTCGTCAATCCCGGCGGGCCCGGCGCATCCGGTATGGACATCGCGGCGTCGGCCGAGTTCTTCATGGGCGAGGATGTGCTCGACAACTACGACATCGTCGGGTGGGACCCGCGCGGCGTCGGCATGTCGACCGACATCGACTGCCTCAATGATGAGGAGATGGACGAGTACTACTACCCGACGCCCGACCCCGCGGAGGAGTCGATGTCGGAGCAGGAACTCATCGACATATGGACCCAGGAGGCGCGCGAAATGGGCGCCAAGTGCCTCGAGAACACGGGCCCAGCGCTCGAATTCGTCGACACCGACTCGACGATTCGCGACCTCGACATGATGCGCGCCCTCGTCGGCGACGTGCAGCTTGGCTACCTCGGCTTCTCGTACGGCACCGAGCTCGGCGCCTACTACATCGACGCGTTCCCCGAACGTGCCGGCCGCATGGTGCTCGACGGCGCGGTTGACCCGTCGCTCGACCCGCTCGAGAGTTCGCTCGCGCAGCGCCAAGGGTTCATCTCGGCGATCGAGGCCTATCTCGACGACTGCCTGAGCAGCACCGAATGCCCGTTCACGGGATCGACCGACGATGCGCTCGACCAGATCAACGAGACGATGGATGCCGTCGACGAGGCTCTGCCCCGCAACACCGACGGGCGCACACTGACGAGCAGCGTCATCGACACGGCGATCAGCGCCTCGATGTACACGCAGTCCAATTGGGTCGTGCTGTCCGACGCATTCGCCGCGTATGACGCATCCGGCGACGTGAGCGGGTTCTTCGCGATCGCCGACAATTACAACGATCGCGGCCCCGACGGCACGTACACGAGCAACCTGCAGGAGGCGTTCATGGTGATCAGCTGCATGGACTCGCCACCCGTGACCGACGAGGAGGCCATCGTCGCGTACAACGAGCAGATGGCCGAACTCGACCCGTTCTCGCGCCCGGGCTTCGAGACGGTGGGCGACCTGTTCTGCGAGCAGTTCCCGTTCCAGTCGCGCAACACCCCGCACGAGGTGAGCGGGGCCGGGGCGAACCCGGTGCTCGTGATCGGCACGACCGGCGACCCGGCAACGCCGTACGAGCAGGCCGTCTCGCTGGCCGATCAGCTCGAATCGGCGACGCTCCTGACCTTCGAGGGCGAAGGCCACACGGTCTACGGCCTCGGCGGGAGCGCCTGCATCGACGACATGGTCGACGACTACTTCGTGAACGGCACGGTGCCGGCGGGAGAGCCGGTCTGGTGAGTCGCGGCGGGGCCGGCTGTGGTGGGCGGGCCGCGCGGACGCGCCCGTTCCCGATGGGGTAGAGCCGATTCGCGAGGTATTCGACCTTGGGCTATGCTCTAGTGTCGTTGTGCGGGAAGCCGCGCGGCGAGCAGGCCGCCTTAGCTCAGTCGGTAGAGCGATTCACTCGTAATGAATAGGTCGCGAGTTCGATTCTCGCAGGCGGCCCGGATAAGGCCCTTCGGTCAGTGGAAACGCTGAGCGGAGGGCCTTCGTCGTGCGGTTGGGCGGATCGCCCCGAACTACCATCGACGACGACACCGCGGAGGGAGGATCGCACCGTGAGCACACCGTGCAGCGCCGACGAGGACGCGATCGATCCCCGCGCGTTCGCGAAGACGTTGCGCGACCAACGGGCCACGCGCATGAAGGGTGGTCTGTACGCAGGTGTTGATGGCGTACAACACCAACCGCATCGAGGGCAGCAGGCTCGATGAAGTGCAGACGCGGTACATCTACGAAACCCGGACGGTCGCCGTCGAAGACCTGCTTCGGCACACACCGGCAGTCATGAGCTTTGACGACATCGTGGACTTCCATCATGACTTCGAGGCGATTCATCCGTTCCAGGACGGCAACGGTCGCGTCGGTCGGATACTCATGTTCCAGCAGTGCCTTCAGAGCGGCATCCTGCCGTTCGTCGTGCTCGACGACAAGAAGCTGTTCTACTCGCGGGGGCTCGCCGAGTACGCCGAGCGGCCCGGGTGCCTGCGCGACACATTCCGCGATGCGCAGGATCACTACGTCGAGCAGTTCGCACCGTTCGTGGAGCAGTAGAGACGACGGCGCGAGCTCTCCGTCGGGCCGCACCACTGTCGATGACGCGGGCCCTCGCTGTTCGCCGCCGTAAAGCTGGGCGCTCGTCGTCAGCGAAACGCTGCGCGGGTCGCAGCGTCTGCCGGCAGGAATGTCTCGAGGTGCACGCCCTCGAGGGCCGCGTCGTTCGCGGTGTCCAGCTGGGCAGAGGTGCTGAAGAAGCGGTGCACGCCGACGTCTGCTGCGAGTTCGAGCGTCAGGACCGGGCCGGTACTCGGCTGCGGGTTCGTGGGATGCGTCACGTACGATTCGACCTCGGCCAGGAGTTCTCGGTGGCGAGGATCGTGGGTGCGTTCGGTCCGGCGCGTGATCTGGTGATGCAGGTGGCTCGCCCACTGGTCGAGGTTCCGCAGGCGCGGGGCCAAGCCCCCAGGGTGCAGACACAGTCGCATGACGTTGAGCGGCGGCTCGAGCAGGCTCGGATCGACACCGGTCAGGAGCTGGTCGACGGCCGCGTTCGCATCGATGACGTCCCAATACGTGTCGAGCAGCAGCGCCGGGTACGGCAGGTGAGCATCGAGCAAATCCCGCAGTCCCGCCATGACGACGGCGAGCGACTGGTCATCCAGCTCGTGATCCTGATAGTGCGGGGCAAAGCCGCCCGCCAGCAGCAGCACGTTGCGTTCACGCAGAGGAACGTCCAAGAAGTCGGACAAGCGCAGCAGCATTTGCGGGGTCGGATGCGCCTTGCCCGTCTCGACGCGGCTGAGGTGCCGCGTACTGACCTGTGATCGGTTCGACAGCTCCTGCTGACTCAACCGCCGGCGCTCGCGCCAGGTCCGGAGCAACGTTCCAACCGGGGCAGCATCGATCGCCAGCGTCATGGTCGCCAGCGTCATGGTCGCCAGTGTAGAGACGGCCCGTCCGGTTCGACATGACCTCGGAGGTCATGGACCGCGGTCGCGCGTCGGCTCGAAGCTGGGTGCACGTAACCGAGCAGTGAGGAAGACGACATGAACAACGACAAGCAGGATGACCTGACCGGCAACATCGTGGAGCGATACCTGGCGACGTGGAACGCAGATGGGGCCGAACGAGCGGCGCTGCTTTCGGCGCACTGGGCCGCCGACGTGACATACGTCGACCCGATGGCCGAGGTCAGCGGGGCTGATGCGGTCGGCGAACTGATCGGCGCCGTGCGTGCGCAGTTCCCCGGATTCGTGTTCAGCCAGGTGGCCGCGGCCGACGCCCACCACCGCCAGCTGCGGTTCCCGTGGGGCTTGGGCCAGGCGGGCGAAGAACCTGCCGTGGTCGGCTTCGACGTCGTGGTGGTCGACGACGCCGGACGCATTCAGGATGTGCGCGGCTTTCTCGACCGGGTCCCCGCATGAGCGGCGGTCGGGGCTACGCAGTCGCGCTGTTGCGTGACGTTCACTTCGGGCCCGACATCGTGCAATACCTGGAGCGGATCGAGGGCACCTTCGAACCGTTCGGCGGTGAATGGGTGGTGCACGGAGCTCGGCTCGACATCGTCGAAGGCGCAGGTCTGGGCGACCTCGTCATCATCGGCTTCCCGTCGCTCGACGATGCGCACGATTGGTACCGGTCGGCGGCCTATCGGGAGATTCTCGATCTCCGCACGTCGCACTCCGCCTCGACCGTGTTCCTGGTCGAAGGGGTATCGTCCGGGTACTCGGCAGCCGAGACCATCGGCAAGCTCGTCGCGGGTGGGCTGCCCGCCTGAGCCCGATCGGCCTGCGGGCGGCCGGGAATCCGGGTGTTGAGAACCATCGGCGGCGACGGCGGGCATGTCGACGACGCTCCCGCGAGACCCTCGCGTCAACGCATTTGGCTGCGCGCTCCCGACGAGCAGTGGTCCTCCGCCTCAGTCCTGTTCGCGGTCCCCGTCGAACCGCGGGAGAGGCGCATCCGAATCGACCCAGTCCTGGTGTCGGCGCCACCAGACCTCGGCGGTGGGCTGGAGGCCGTTGGGGTCGTCGAGCGTGCCGGCCTTGACGATCATCACGTCGGGGTTCTCGTGGAGCTGCGTGAGGATCGGGGTGCCGCAGTCGCCGCAGAAGTAGCGGTCGCGGAGGTGGCCGTTCTCGACGCCAGTGGTCTGGTGACTCTTCGGCGTACCGGTGATCTCCAGGGTCTCGCGCGGGACCAGGACGTTGACGGAGAACGCAGAGCCGGTGTGGCGCTGGCAGTGGCCGCAGTGGCATACCAACGTCGCCTGCGGCTCGCCGGTGAATCGGTAGCTGATGGCACCGCACAGGCAGTGGCCGGTGCTCTCGGTGCGTGTCTCGGTGGTGCTCATGGAGATCCTTCTTCTGTCTCGTGTTGCGGGGTCTCATGCCCCGGGGCGACGCGGATGAGCTTGCGGTTGAGGAACTCGCCGATGCCCAGCTCGGAGAGCTCGCGGCCGGAGAAGGCGAGGCCAGGGAGCCGTTGCGCCGGGTCGCGGAGCGTGTGCGAGGCGGTTGCAGTGGAACGGGTCACTGATGATTCCCGGGTACTCTCGTTGCGGCGAGACCAGTTTGGAAGCGACGCATGAACCTACCCAGACCTCCAGTTTTCGTACGTTCGTTGTGCCTACTCCTGGCAAGCACAGGCTTGGTGCCTGGTTCGCGCCGTCTCGGCGTGATACTGGTCGCATGGCAGATCAGGCAGCCGACGAGTCGGCTCTGGATGTGCGTGCGGAGCTGAGCGAGTTCCTGCGTACTCGGCGGGCTCGTCTCCAACCCGACGATGTCGGCGTGCAGTCCTACGGTCGCCGGCGTCGAGTGCCTGGCCTGCGCAGGGAGGAGCTCGCCCAACTTGCCGGAGTCTCGGTCGCCTATTACACGCGGCTCGAGCAGGGCAACGCAGCCAACGTCTCCGCCGAGGTGCTCGAAGCCATCGCACGATCGCTGCGCCTTTCTGAGTCTGAACAATCTCATCTGTTCCACCTCGCCAAGCCGCGGTCGCTGTCGCGCCGCCGCTCCGCTCCGAAGCCGCAGCAGGTTCGCCCCGCGTTGGTGCAGATGCTCGACGTGCTTGACGGCGTACCCGCCTATGTGTGGGGTCGCCGGACCGATGTGCTGGCGTGGAACAGAGCTGCCGCTGCGGTGTTCGGCACTCGGATCCAGCGGCCCGCACATGATCGCAACTGGGCGCGCATCGTCTTCCTCGATCCCGAGGCTCACGACTTCTATCTGGACTGGGATCGCAAAGCATCTGAGGTCGTCGGCCAGCTTCGCTTGGATGCGGGGATGAATGGTGACGACCCTCTCCTCGCGTCGCTCATCGGCGAACTCTCGCTGAGAAGTCCGGAATTCCGCAGTCTCTGGGCGGCCCACGACGTGAAGCGGAAGTCGCATGGCGATTTGCGCATCCGGCATCACAGAGTGGGCGAACTCCCGTTGCGGTACGAGACGCTGACGCTGCCTGACGATCAGGAGCAGGCACTGACGATCTATCGTGCGGAGTCAGGGGCCGCTCATGAGTCGTTGCGTCTGGCCATCAACCAGGCGTCCGACGCGGGCGCGGGGCCGACGTCGACCGCCGGTCGGGTCCTAGCCCGCCGCGGGCGAGAACGAGCTTGCCCGTCACACGGCCGGACTCGCCGTAGGCGTGCGCCTGTGCGGCCTCGGACAGCGGGGAGACCTTCTCTGCGTTCGCAACGCCGTGAAGCGCCAGAGCCGCCGCGCCTCAACTCGGTGACGCATCACCGTACCTGGCCGCGTCCGGGTCGAGGATGCTCTCGGGGTCGACCTCGAGCTGCGCATCAACGCCGGTGTGATGCCCGACGACGTCGTCGACGTAGACGAGCACGGTGCCGCCCTCGACCGGCGCGAGCAGCTTCGGCGCGAGCAGGCGGGCGGTCACGTCGCGCGGTCCATCCGGCTCGTCGATTGTTGCCGTCACGGTGAACGCGAGGTCGTCCCCGAACCACATGTTGCGGAACTCCACGGACGAGACCCGACCGACGTACCTCGTGCCGTGCTCGCGAAGCCCGTGGCGCCGCAGATGCACCGCGTGTCGCCGGCGCAGGATGCGCGCGAACCAGCGCGCGCCGAGCCACGTCGCCGCGCACAGCAGCACGCCGATGCCGCTGATGCAGACGGCGGCGAGCGGATGCGGATACCCGAGCCCCGCGACCGCGACGCCGGCGCCTGCCCCTGCGCCGCCCGCGAGGAACCCGACGCCGTTCGGCGCGCCCGCGATGTCGTGCCACGGGGTCGGCGCGTCGAGGAACGTCGCGATGCCGGCGCCGAGCAGCATCGGCACGAACACGAGCGCCGCGGCCACGAGCTCGTGCACGGCGGGCCAGACCGGTTCGAGCAGGTGGGCGAGCAGCGGATTGCGGTCGTCGGGCGCCGGGCAGACGGTGACGTCGTTGATCGATGCGCACTCGATGTCCATGTGCGGCAGTACCAGGGCCATGGCCGCCCACATCGCGATCGCCCACAGCACGGCGACGATCAGGCACGACCTCCGCAATGCCGGCCAGCCGCCGTCGGGCACGGGCAGGGGTCTACGCGTGCCATCAGTCGGTCGACGTTCGTGGGCGGACATGCGTATCAGTCTGCGTGAATCGCCGGGCGAAGACGTCGAGGGCCGTCATCTCTGGGGTATCGCCGCGCGTGGCGGCCTCCTCGGTCGACCTGGCGGGCTTGTGCGCCACAGTGACACGGGGAGCAAGCATCGCGATGCCGTGCCCTCGGTAGTGCACCCTGGATCCCCGCAGATACGGCTGTTCGAGGCACTGGCTGGTCGTTGCCGCGATGTCGCGCATCAGAAGTTCGGCATCGTTCTGGGTGAAACCGCTCTCGCCTCTCGCCCCGATGTCGCGGGCAGCAGCGGCGTCTTCGGATGCGATGGGCGAAGCCTGCATGCGCAGAGGTGGGCGAGAAATTCGAGGTTGTCATGGCCTGGAGCCCGCCCCCGTGTTGTGTGAACCTGTATCGGGTGACGCCGAGGTCGGTGAACTCATGTGAGCTGACGGTGTGTTCGTGCGTTCAGTTCATGAGCACGAGCATGACGGCCATCCCGGCCCCCATCGCCACGTGGCAGATGGCGTGCGTGCGGTGCCCCTTCGAGGCGACGGCCGACACTGCGAACACGGCGGTCGCGGCGATCGACAAACCGACGAACGCGCCGTTCGTGACGTCGGCCCACGCCGGAGTTTCCGTGAGCGTGGTTCCCGAGGCGGCGCCGTGTCCCTCGTGTCCCGCATGCGCGCCTCCGGCGTCGTGCGTCATCGAGCCGGCCATCAGCAGCGGCATGGCCCACAACATCCAGATCATCGCGAGATTGAGCGTCATGTGCGCGACGATCTCGACTCGGACGCGCGCGCTCTGCGCGCGGGCGAGGGTGGGAATGAGCGCCAGGGTCAGGATTGCGAAGACAGCGATCTGCGTCCAGCTCACGACGTCGTTGCTCATGACCCACACCATCGCGACCATCGCGACGCTCATGATCCCGTGGCCTGCGTGCACGACTTCGGCGTCGGACATCGGGGCGCGACGCGTGTCGGGACCGAGCCGTCCGGCGACGAGAGTGACGAGGCAAAAGATGCCGGTGCCCACGAACACGACGGTGAGGAGGAAGCTCCAGGGCGATTCGATCATGGCCTCGAACTTAGCGCTACATTATGTAGAGTAAAAATCGCGTGACGACGAGCCGAACGAGAGGTCGAGCCAATGGGAGCAGCCACGGGGACGAGGTCGTCGCCGGATCGAATGTCGAGCCAGGGGGCGCCGACGGGGCCCGACCGAGCAGACGCGAAGAAGCCCTCAGTCAACTGGCTTGGCGCGTTCTGGCGTTGGCACTTCTACGGCTCGGTCATCGTGATCCCCACGCTGTTCGTCTTCGCGCTGACGGGCCTCACCTACCTCTATCGGATGCAGATCGATGCGTGGATGCACCCGGGGGTCATCGCGGTCGACGCGCCGGCGGGCGGCGAGCGGCTTCCGATGTCGCAGCAGCAGGATGCGGTACTCGAGACGTACCCGGAACGTTCGATCCTCTCGCTGTTCGACAGTGTTGGGGATCGATCCACGGTGTTCGTCACGCAGCTCGCAGACGGGACGACGCAGAACGTCTACGTGAACCCGTACACGGCATCCGTGACTGGATCGCTCTCGGATGACCAGCTGATCTCTGATGTCGCGATCCGCATCCATGCCAACTTGCTCGCCGGCGACTTCGGGGACCGTCTCATGGAGCTCGGTGCGAGCTGGGCGATCGTCCTCACGATCACAGGCATCATCCTCGTGTTCGGTACCCGAAACCTGCGCGAGAAAGCCCATCGAGAACGAAAGTCCGGGGCCAGACTCCGCTCTGCACACGCGATCGTCGGGCTCCCGGTCGGTCTCGGCATCCTCATGCTCGTGGTCTCAGGGCTGCCCTGGACCGGCGTCTGGGGCGACGCGGCCGAGGGAATCGCCTCCTCCTCGGGCGGATCTTCGCTCTGGGGCGACGACCCTGGCGCGGAATCCACGATGGAGGGTCTGATCGAGGCGACAGACGGATCGAGCGGTTCGGCGGGGTGGGCCGTCGGCATGGGTCACACCGGTTCCAGTACCGGTGAGGGTGCTCGAATCAGCATCGACGATGCGCTCGGAGCCGCCGCCGGGGCGGGCGCGCCAAGCCCGTACTACGTGATCTACCCGGAAGACGAGCGCGGCGTCTTCAGTGTTCTGAGCAGCCAGTGGTACCAGCAGGGCAATCCGGCGGAGTCCGATGTCACGCTCGAGACGACGGTGCACGTCGACCAGTACTCCGGTGAAGTCGTCTCGCAGTACGGGTATGACGACTACAGTGCGATGGCTCAGACGGTGTCGCACGGTATCGCCATCCACGAGGGTCGCCATTTCGGGCCGGTGAACACTGTCCTCACAACGCTCTTCTGTCTCGCCGTGCTCTTCATGTGCGTCTCGGGGCCGATCATGTGGTGGCGTCGGCGTGGCGGAGTCTCGGGGCGGAGTCTTGCGGCCCCGAAGGGAAAGCTGCCCCTGTTCGGCAATGTCGCACTGCTCGTGCTGGTCGCCGCGCTCGGGGTGTTCCTGCCGATGTTCGGTCTCTCGCTGCTCGTGATCCTGGCGTTGGATCAATTTCTCATTCGGCGGGTGCCGAGACTGCGCGCCCTCTTCGGCGCGACCGATTGATCGATGGATGGATGCCGCCGCCGGTGCACGATCGTCGCCCGAGCGTTCCGTAGGATCGACATGACGTCGAGGGGGTTGGGTATGAATCCGCGCACACGAGAGCGGGGCGAACTCGAAGGCCAAGTCATGCAGTTGCTGTGGGCGAACGACGGTCCGATGAGCGCCCGCGAGCTGCAGCAGCAATTCCCGGAGCCGGTGCCCGCCTATACGACACTCATGACGGCGCTGACGCGCCTCGAGGCGAAGGGGCGCGTGGTCCGCAGCGGCGATTCGCCACGCAAGATCCGTTTCGCGGCGACTCGCTCCGACGACGAGCACGCGAGCGACTCCATGCTGACGGCCCTCGAACGCGCCGGTGACCGGCAGGCGGCGCTCTTGTCCTTCGCCGGCAATCTCGCAGCGGACGATATCGACCTGCTGCGAGGGGTGTTCGGCGGGCATAACACGGGGCGTCGGACGTGATCGGGGCCGCCGCGGTCTTCCTCGCGGGGGCTGTCGCGATGGCGCTGGCCGCACCGCTGATACTTCGAACTGGACGATGGCAGCTCCAGCATCCTCGGATGGCCCTCATCGCCTGGTTCGGCGCGCTGTTCCTCGGACTCGCGCTCGTGATCGCGGCGCTGCTGACGACGTTGTTCGGGGCGGTGGTCGTCGCCCCCGGGGAACCGGCGCGAGCTTCCTTGGCGCTCACCATCGTGGCGTGGCTGGGCCTTGGAGGGTTCGGCGCGATCATCGCGTTCGTGTCGATGACGGCCGAGCCGCTCAACTTCTCCCATCGTGACCAGATCGTGGCGCTCGGGCCTATCGCGCTGAGCAGAGAGGAGCGCTCGGCGTTCACACTCGTGCGCTTCGAGTATGACGAGGCCGTGGCGTTCGCGGTCCCCGGGCGCCATCCGGAGATCCTCGTCTCGACCGCGTGCGAGGGGCTGCTGACGAGGCCGCAGCTGCAGGCGCTCCTGGCGCACGAGCTCGCGCACCTGCGTCAATGGCACGGCCTTGCGGTGCGTGTCGCCGAGATCAACGCCGCATGTCTCTCGTGGCTGCCCGCTGGGCGATCGCTGCGCCGGGCCACGCTGCTGCTCGTCGAGCTCGCGGCCGACGACGCCGCGGCGAGACAGGCTGGCCCTGCCCATCTCGCGAATGCGCTCGCCGCCCTGGGCGAGGCGACCGGCAACCCTGGTTGCGAGCTCAGGGCGATTCGACTCACCGCGAAGCGCTGGCCGACGCGTCGACGCCGACGGCTCCCATCCGCCGTTCGCGTTGGGACTGGCGGCAATCAAGCAATAACTACATGATGTAGACTTATGGGGTTGTGTCTACGCGACGAAAGGGCCGAACCCCGTGAACGATCTCGAGCTCCGAGTCGCCGGCTCGACGTGCAGTCGTTGCGAGCGAGCCCTGACGGTGCAGGCTCGTTGAACGCGTCGTGACCGCTCCATCTGCAGCCTCCTCGACGCGCACGGCGGACCGGCCGCTCGTCGCGCGCCCACCGTGGCTCGTCGCCCTTTTCGCGGTCACGTCGCTTGCGGCGCTCGTGGTGCCGGCACTCGTGACGACAGTGCTCGCAGGCACCGAGCCGTATGATCTCGTGTTCGTCACGTACCCAGGAATGGCCGTCGCCGTCGCCACTGCTGTCGGCCAGGCGATCGCGACCGGCGCATCGACGGTCGCCGTCGGCGCTCTGGGGTCGATGCTGTTCTTCCGGGTGGCACGAGGGCGCGAGGCGAATGAGCTTCGCGGCGTCGTCGAATTGCCTATTCTGCAGGCGGCATCCGCGGTCTGGGCGACGGCATCCGGGGCCATGGTGTTCTTGGACATGCTCGATTCGACCGGCACGTCGTTCGAACGGATAACCGAGCCGGGTGCGGTGGCGTTTCTGTACGGGGCGAGCAGCTATCCCGCCGCCTGGACCGTCTCCTTCGT
>JBQDJW010000023.1:0-12862 GCA_052086425.1 Pseudoclavibacter sp.
GCGGATGCTCCGGTGCTGCCGGGCCTCTCCGTCGCCTCGTCCGCCCCAGAGATCGGCGAGGACGTCGCGGCCCCGGCGTTCTCGTTCAATGCGATCAACGTGCCGGGCCTCGGCGGCAACCGCTAGCCGCCCGCCACCGCCCCGGCAGCTCGTCGATTCGCACCCGCGCACCACGAGCATCCGAACACCCACCCGCAGACCACGAATGGAGAACCCCGTGAGCAACGCAGTCAACGCCACATCGGCGACGTTCGACGACGAGATCAACGACCCGGACAAGGTTGTACTCGTCGACTTCTGGGCCGGCTGGTGCGGCCCCTGTAAGCAGGTCGCGCCCGTGCTCGACCAGCTCGCCAACGAGCACGACAACCTGAAGATCGTGAAGGTCGACGTCGACGCGGAGCAAGAGCTCACGATGAAGTACGGCATCACGTCGATTCCCGCCATGAAGGTCTTCAAGGGCGGCGAACAGGTCACCGAGTTCGTCGGCGTGCGCCCGATGGCGATAATCGAGAAGGAGCTCCCCCCATACATCTACGGGGGGGGATTCTTGACTATTCCGGGGGCCGCTGCTGGCGGCACGGGTATTCGTCGTCTCCGGCCCCTCTCGGGCGTACGCTGGCATTTCGACAACTCGGAGGAACTTCACGTGACACCCGGAGAGCGCGGCACACAGACCGGCCGCACGTTCGACCCCTGGTACTCGAGCTACGCGGAGCGCACCGCAGGCCTCGCGGCAAGCGAGGTTCGAGCACTCTTCGCCGTCGCATCGCGCCCCGAGGTCGTCTCGCTCGCCGGCGGCATGCCGTTCGTGAAGGCCCTGCCGGAAGAGCTCATCAACTCTGCGTACGCGACCATGATGCGTGACCACGGCAGCGAAGCGCTGCAGTACGGCGGCGGCCAGGGCATTCCCGAAGTGCGCGAGCAGATCATGCAGGTGATGGCGCTCGAGGGCATCACGGATGCGTCGCCGGACGACATCGTCACGACCACCGGTTCGCAGCACGCCCTCGACCTCGTCTCGAAGCTCTTCCTCGACCCGCGCGACGTCGTACTCGTCGAGTCGCCGAGCTATGTCGGCGCCATCGGCACCTTCAAGAGCTACCAGGCCGAGATCGTGCACGTCGACATCGACGACGACGGCCTCAACCCTGAGGCGCTCGAGCAGAGCATCACTCGGCTGCGCGCCGAGGGCAAGCGCCTGAAGTTCCTCTACACGATCCCGAACTTCAACAACCCGGCCGCGGTCACCCTTTCGCTCGAGCGGCGCCACCGGATCCTCGACATCTGCAAGCGCGAGCACATCCTCGTGCTCGAGGACAACCCGTACGGCCTGCTCTACTTCGGCGAGCCGGCGCCGCCGGCGATCCGCTCGTTCGACGCCGAGAACGTGATCTACCTCGGCACGTTCTCGAAGATCCTGTCGCCTGGCGTTCGAGTCGGCTGGGCGCTCGCGCCCCACGCCATTCGCGAGAAGTTGATCCTCGCGGTCGAGTCGTCGATCCTCTCGCCCTCGACCTTCAACCAGTGGCTCGTGACCGAATACCTGCGGCAGAGCGACTGGCAGCAGCAGATCGCCAGCTACCGAGATGTTTACCGCGAGCGACGCGACACGATGGATCAGGCGCTTCGCGAGCACCTGCCTCAGCTGTCGTGGACCAGCCCGGACGGCGGCTTCTTCACGTGGCTCAAGCTCACGCCCGAGCTCGACTCGAAGGAGATGCTGCCGCGCGCTGTCACCGAGCTCGTCGCGTATACGCCCGGCACGGCGTTCTACGCCGACGGACGGGGCCAGCAGGAGATCCGGCTCTCGTTCTGCTACCCGACGCCCGAGCGCATCAAGCTCGGCATCCGCCGCCTCGCGAACGTGATCAACGGCGAACTCGAGCTGCTCGAGACGTTCGGCACTTCGGCGCGCAGCCGCGGCGAAAACCGCGTGACGATGCCCCCGCCGGACATCAGCTGACGATGTCCAAGACGATGACCCAGACGAAGGAGCCCCTGATCGTGAGCACCGAACCCCTGCACGTCGTGGTCCTCGCCGGCGGCATCTCGCACGAACGCGACGTGTCGCTCCGGTCGGGGCGCCGAGTGACCGACGCGCTCCAGCGGGCGGGCATGCGGGTCGAGCTCATCGACCCCGATTCCGACCTCCTCAGCCATCTCCGCACGTCGCGCCCCGACGTCGTCTGGCCGGTGCTGCACGGCGCAAGCGGTGAAGACGGGGCCCTCTATTCGCTGCTTCGCGCGCTGCACCTGCCGTATGTGGGCTCGAAGCCCGGCGGCGCGCGACTTGCCTGGGACAAAGGTGCGGCCAAGGTGCTCGCAAAGCGCGCAGGCCTGCGCACACCCGAATCGATCGTGCTGCCGAACACGATCTTCCGCGAGCTCGGCGCATCCTCGGTCATCGATGCGATCGGCGACGGTCTCACGCTGCCCGCCGTCGTGAAGCCCCTCGAGGGCGGGTCGGCGCAGGGCGTGACGTTCGTCGAGTCGCTCGACGAATTCCGGGGCGCGCTCGTAACGGCGCTGACCTACTTCGACGCCGTGCTGATCGAGCGCAAGATCGAGGGAACCGAGGTCATGGTCGGCGTCGTCGACCGCGGCGATGGCGCGCGGGCTGTTCCGGCCGTCGAGGTCGTGCCGAACGATGGCGTGTTCGACTACGGCGCGCGGTACAACGCCGGCGAGACCACGTACTTCGCCCCGGCTCGCCTTGACGATGACACCGCGACGACCGTCGCCGACATGGCCCGTGCCGCCTACGAGGTGCTCGGCCTGCGCGACTTCGCGCGCGTCGACATGATCGTGGATGCGGATGGCCAGCCGTGGTTCATCGAGGCCGACCCGATTCCGGGTCTCACCGAGACGTCGATCGTGCCCCTCGGCATCGAGGCCGCCGACCTCGACCTTGCCGACGTGTACGCCGACCTCGTGCGCGCGGCGGCCGCCCGCGGCGGCGACGTGTCGCTCACGGGCGACGACGAGCCGACTGGGCGGGAGTCGACCGGCACCGTGACGGCTGGCACTGAAACGGCCGGCCAGGGGGCGGATGCTGTGGGCGCGCCAGGTTTGCCCGTCACTGATCCCAAGGCCTGACGACTGAGGTGCGACGGGCGGTTCACGCGCCCCGTCGATCGGCCGTCGTCCCGCGCACGCGACGACGGCCGATGCGTCACCAGCGGCCGGTCAGTCCTTTCCGCCGGTCGGGTCTTCGCCGAGTTCGACGAGGATGCGGTTGAGATCGGCGACAGACGCGAAGTCGATGACGATCTGCCCCTTCGTGCGGCGGAGCGTCGCCTTCACGCGGGTGTTCAGGCGGTCGCCCAGCCGCTCGCCGACCTCGTCGAGGTAGCCCGTGAGTCCGCCGGACTGCGCCTTGGACGAGGGCGATGTCGAGCGCGTCCCCGACTTCGATGCGGCCGCCTCGGCTGCACGGACCGAGAGGTCTTCGTTCACGATCTTGTCGGCGAGCTGCGTCATAGCGGCCGGCTCGCCCGCGCTCAGAATGGCACGAGCGTGACCGGCTGAGAGCACGCCCGCCGCGACGCGACGCTGCACGTCGATGGGGAGCTTGAGCAGCCGCATCGTGTTGCTGATCTGCGGTCGCGACCGGCCGATTCGTTGCGCGAGCTGCTCCTGCGTGATCCCGAAGTCCTCGAGCAGCTGCTGATACGCACTCGCCTCTTCCAGCGGGTTGAGCTCGCTGCGGTGCAGGTTCTCGAGCAGCGCGTCGCGCAGCATGTCGTCGTTCGGCGTGTCCTTGAGGATCGCCGGAATGCGCTCGAGCCCGGCCGCCTTCGTCGCGCGAAGTCGCCGCTCACCCATGATGAGCTCGTACTCAGCCTCGCCGAGGAGCGGGTGGTCGTCGGGAATCGGGCGCACCACGATCGGCTGCAGCACGCCGAACTCGCGCACCGAGTGAGTGAGCTCGTCGAGGGCTTCCTCGTCGAATTCGCGTCGCGGCTGCCATGCGTTCGGCACGATGCTGTTCGGGTCGAGGTGCACGAGACGTGCGCCCGGGGTCGGCAACAGGTCGGCGTCAACCGCGTCTGCCACCTGCACGGCGGCGATCTGCTCAGCGCCTGCTGCCTCGGCAGCTTCTGCACCGGAGGCAGTTGGCTCGACAGTCGACGCCTCGGCGGTTGCGCCCTTGCCGGCGGGCTTCTTGGCGGGCGCGCCGACAGGCTTCTCGGCGGTGGCGACCGGCGCCGCCACCACTCCAGCCGCATCGGGCGCGCCGGATGCCTCCGTCGTGCCCGATGCTTCCGTCGTGCCGGATGCGCCAGTCTCGCCCGTGACGGGCGTCACGTCTCCCTGCGCCGCGGCAGCAGCATCCGGACGCTCGTCAATGGTCGTCGTCGCCGTCGCCGAATCGCCTCCGCCGAAGAAGACGTCGACGGGGCGTTCCTTGCCCTCCGGCCCTGATGGGATGAGCGAGCTGATTCCGCGCCCGAGGCCGGTGCGCTTCTTTGCCGCCATGTCAGTGAGCTCCCCTCATGCCGATCTCAAGCGCCGCTTCGCGATACGAGATCGCCCCCGACGAGTTCGGGTCGTAGCTGATGACCGTTTGTCCGTAGCTCGGTGCCTCGGAGACGCGCACCGAGCGTGGGATCACGGTGTCGAGCGTCTCGTTCGAGAAGTGGTTCCGCACCTCGGCCGCGACCTGCTGTGAGAGGTTCGTACGCCCGTCGTACATGGTCAACAGGATCGTCGTGAGGCGGAGGTCGGGGTTGAGGTGCTCCGAGAGTCGGTTCACGTTCACGATGAGCTGGCTGAGGCCTTCGAGCGCGTAGTACTCGCATTGAATCGGGATGAACACTTCGCGTGCAGCGACGAAGGCGTTGATTGTGAGCAGGCCGAGTGACGGGGGGCAGTCGATGAAGATGTAGTCGAACGGTTCGATGGTGTCGTCGACGAGCAGCGCGGCGATGGCCCGTCGCAATCGATACTCGCGGTGTTCTATGTTGACGAGCTCGACCTCGGCACCGGCGAGGTCGAGGGTCGCCGGCACACCCCACAGGCCTTGAACATCCGGGCTTTCAGACATGAGGTTGCGAATCGGCTCGTCGTCGAGGAGAGCCTCGTAGATTCCAGCGACATCACTACGATGCTCGATACCGAGTGCCGTAGATGCGTTCCCCTGCGGATCGAGGTCGATCACGAGGACGCGAGCTCCCATCGAGGCCATCGCTGCCGCGATATTCACCGTTGTGGTCGTTTTGCCGACGCCACCCTTTTGATTCGAGATCGTCAGGATCCGCGTCTCCTGCGGACGCGGGAATGTCGAGTTGACCAGGCGTTTCTTGCGATCCGTCCGCGCGGAGAGTTCGCGTGCGATCGGCGAGTCCTCCAGGCTGTCCGTTCGAATGCTGTCAGATGCCACGCAAGTCCCCTCCGGCCGTTAGACAGCTATTCTGCCCGATTCCACTGACGCGCGTACTCTCCGTCCGCCGACCTGTTGAGAAGTCGACGGCGATGGACTTTTCCACAGGAGTGCGACGCATCGTTGCAGCGCAGTAGATCAATGTTGCCACGTCACGGGCGTTCATACGAGCCCTTGGCCGCGTTCCACCAAAGTTCAACGCGTATTGCAGAGTTTCCCTGCACCGCGAGTGTTCGAGTTCCATGTGTCCCATGTTCGCCACATGCATCATGGCCTGTGTGCTAATTCCGTGCCGCGTCATCGGCATCAACATCCGCGCGCACGACCCGGGTGACCTCAGTCCCAAGTTCTGCGCCGAGTTCCTCCACTCGCACATTCGAAAGACGATGCTTCCGAATGACCTTCGCCGCCTTCGCGAGTTCCGCTTCCGCACCTCGTCCCTTCAGCAGAAGGAGTTCACCGCCGGCGACAACCAGTGGAGCGGTGAGGGGTATGAGCTTCGAGAGTGCCGAGACAGCTCGTGCGGTCACCTGACGCACGGCGACGTCATCGCGGACGTCCTCGGCACGACCCCGAAGGACACGCACATTGGTGAGGCCAAGCCGCTCAACTTCCTCGGTCAACCAGGCGGTCCGACGCTCCATCGGCTCGATCAGCGTGAACTCCACGTCCGGCCGGGCGATGGCGAGCGGAATGCCGGGGAGTCCGGCGCCCGATCCGACATCGGCCACGCTTTCAGTCACGAGGGAAGCAAGAAGGACCGAGTTCACGATGTGTCTCGTCCAGAGGCGCGGATACTCAGAAGGTCCGATCAGCCCGAGCAGCTCCCCCTTCTCGGCGAGATCTGCCGCGAACAGACGGGCCTGATCAATCGAGTCTCCGAACAGTCGAAGCGCGATTTCGGGTTCTGATTCCACGTCCGTCGGCAATTGGTCACCGTTCGCGCCGCGTACGGTCGAATTCTCAGTCATTCGTTGGGCCTCCTTCCACAGTGTTTCACGTGAAACGGATGCGCGTGGGAGCCGACGCCGTCGGCGGCCCGTCTGATCCGGTGTTGGCAGGTTCTTCGCCAGGTACGACTCCGTTCTCCGTACGTTCGTTCCACTCCCGCGTTGCCGACGGAGCAAGTACCCGAAGAATGTCCTGATGGACGCTGATGAAGCCGCGCCACGCCGCTCTCCGAGGGGCGATCCCGTGTTGCCACGCGTATGAGCACCAGGATCTACCCCGGGCACTCGCGCAACAACCCCGCGCTTCGGACTCATCGCCGCACCTCCGCTTCGTACCCCGCGGCGCTACTGGTTGTCCACGTACATGCGTGCCACGCCTTCGTGGTATCCCCGGTGAACGCCCACCTCATTGTCGACCTATGAAGCCCTTGCGTTGGTCGATCAGATCGGACGCGTCCGCATGCCCGGTGCGAGGCGGTCCCCAGAGCAGTCCAATGTGCGCGGGCTGTCCTGAATGACCAGTCACGTGAGCCGCCGGATATGTGTCGAGCGATGTGGTGGCGGCGCGAACATGCCGGCACGAGCCCTTCGCCGACAACATGATCGTGTGAGCCACTCTCCGTGGGTCGACGCGGCGTTTCACGTGAAACTCTCCCCTCTGCATGTCCCAGGGAATCTGAGGCCACACCGCCATCGGCTCCATCCCGGCCCAGTCCATTGGACAAACTTGCCCTCGTAGCCATCCTGCGTACGTCCCGCGTCTCCCCATCGAACAATCAGGAGTGTCCGCACAGCCGACCACGGCCACTCGACACCCACGTCGGCGCCGATTCTCTTCACGGCCAACACACCAGACTCAATGGCCACAGATCCGAGACGGAGGCACCACGCACCGCGAGACTGGCGGGTCATGCCACACCGCGGAGTCCAGGGTGGATGCCACGGCGCGTTTCACGTGAAACGGAGCCTGAAGTTTGAATGTGACGAGGGGCGCGGTCCTCTACCCCATGCTCGATTCCGCCACGCGAATTACTGCAACGGCATCTCATTCTTCGCCGGCCCCCTCTGAACACATTCCCGAGAACTGGACTCACAGGAGTCACGAGCGAGTCACTCGTTCGTCGGCTTCTCGAACACACGGTGGGCGCTCGTGTCTCACCAACCCTCAAACAGGCGATCACAGCCCGGTAAGCAAGTGAGGTTCAAATTTGGGGGAAATGCCAATCGCAGTTGCTGCCAGACAGAGACAGAGATGCAACATTGGACAAGACGTGCGAGTTCGTCAACCACGACGCGCCTGGTGGTCACGGACGTGCCATTCAATGATGCTCGTCTGCTCTTCACCCACCTCAGGAAACAGACCCACTCCGCAACTCACTCTGGCGCTCAGGACCGGCAGTAGCGCCGTGAACAACGGAAAGCAGCAGCATGCGCGGGGTCAAGACGAGGTATTGCCAGACCTCCGTTTCACGTGAAACACGAAGGGAGCTGCGGAGCTCTGCCATCGTGGATTGAATGCCATAGCCGCACCACACCACGAGCCACACCACCATCAAACACACTGAACTCATCACAGGGCATTCGACTTCGACCTTGCGGTCGACTCCGCGCATAGGGAATGGGGTGGAGGGTCACAGGCGACATCAATCAACGTTTCACGTGAAACACGATCTCAAGACAACTCTCGTCGGACAGGCCGCGACGCTGTACGGCGGGCACACCCAACAACGATTCGAGGTCCGGTTCCCGCCCGAGACGCAAGCATCCGCCGACAATCACCGGTTGCCGGTCAGCGAATCGAAATCTGCGGGCCGGCTCCAACTGCCCGTGGGTTTCTCACCCGCTTTCCGTGTACTGCGACCCTCGGCAATTCCAGGCTTGCGGTTATCGGCGACGCCCGGCGCGCGGCAGTCAGAGACAACCTCCCGCGACGCCTCAACCTGGAACGGGACCCGCTCCAGCCACGCCCCATTCCCAACCGTTGTCAATCAAGCCTCGCAAGGGTCCGTTTCCTGCACGTTGACCAGTGGGATGCGTCAGGGGCGGGGCGGGCAGTCGAACGCGGCGGGCTGGCGCAACACCGAACTGACGCGTTTCACGTGAAACACACCGGAAGCGCCCGAACTGATCAAGGGGAGGTCTACGCACACGGGCCGCTATCCGCGAACGTGCCGGCGTTCTGCTCAAGGTCATTCACGCACGCATCCCAGCGCAGAGCCTCCCGACCACCAAACGCTTGAACAAGGGCTTGAGCGCAGCATGGACTGCAACTGGCGATGCGCTCAATCATCTGAGTGCCATTGCCCACGGCCACAACGACCAGCAGTCCACCTGCACCCGCATCCATCCGATTCTCGGTGCCGTGAGTCCGGTATCGACCGCGTGGCGTCCTTGAGTCGAGGCAGGTCACATTGCCTGCCGACTTATCCACAGGTTTCCACAAGGAGCCCGAGAGTGTGAGCATCAATCGCATCCGCTTCATCGTTCATTCACCTGAGAGATGCAACAAAGGCACCCCTGACCTGCGCTTTTCCAGCTCATGTGCTTGAAGGGCGTCGATTCGGCCATCTCACGTTCACTTCCCGCACTTCTCCACAGGCGCCGGAGGGCTGTGGAGAGATTGTGTCGATTCAACCGCCCTAGCGCCGTTTCACGTGAAACACAGCGAGTGTTCGTGCCGGGCCGAAGGGCCTCGTGAACGCGCGAGACAGCCCATGTGCTTCCGGATCCGACACCACGTTGGCGATCTCACGCTCCCACAATCGCCTTCCTGGAGCACCCAAACCTCACGTCGACTGCACTTCGGACGTGATCAACGTGAGGAGGGGACGGGTCAGATGCTCCACCTCGGCTTGGTCTTCAGGCGGGCAAGACCACCGCCAAGGATTGGGTACGTTGCGCCTCCGATGCCCTCACGCTGTCCACGTTCGTCGATCGTCGCAGCCCAAGAGTCGCGTTCCCGTTTGATCACGCGTGATTGCACGCGCCGCGGAGCCGCAATCTGCCCCGCTATGGGAGCGAACACCGAACGTCATGTCGCGACCCCAGGACGTCATCGTCATACCTGATTCACATTGCCTTGGCAGCATGCGGCCGACACACGTCCATGACGACGGGATTCACGGGCCCGGGACAGGCTCGAAAGACGTCAGCGACGTCATCGTTTGCAGGATCCGCGCCGCGACAAGCACAAAGTCAGGTCGGCAGGTCGGCAGGTCGGCAGGTCGGCGCGGTGCGGCGCGGTGCGGCGCGGAAGCGTTCTCTCCCTGCCCGGCTGACGACAAACGTCCGAGCAAAACAGCGAATCGCCACGCATGGCATGACCTTCGGTTTCCGGGCGTGCCTGACATGTCCACTCGTTGCCGAGTCACGCCACCCACCGATCCTGAGTCCCGCATGTTGGGGGCCATGTCCGGAGACAATCTGCCTGGCAAGCTCCTTGCGCGTACGTTCCGCTTCATAGCCGGCGACCTGTGTCACTCCACGTGGACATTGGAGCTGCGGGTGAACCACCCCGAAGTGTTTGAATTGCGCGACACGCCAACCGGGCTCATTGGTGCGGAGCAACCGTGGAGGTGTCTGTTGACCCTCCGAGGGGCAACTGACCCTCGGAGGGGCAACAACCTGGCCCGGAATCGCGGGTGGGAGCCTTGTGCGCGATTCGACCTGTGCTGCGGGGAGTGTTTCACGTGGAACACTCTCAAATCGGAAAAGGCACGGTTGGCTTCTGGGCGTCATGGGTCTCCTCAGGCGTATATCGCAAGTTCCTCATGGACGCGCAACTCACGGAGGACCTTCGGCTCACGAAGACCCCAGGCCTCGCACAACCAACCCCACGGAGGTCGCTCGCGGACGGCACTGTTCCACCTCAAGCATGCGGTCGGCCGAGAGTCTCGGACGCCAGCACTGTGGAGGTCGCCGAGCGACGCCGTTTCACGTGGAACGCTCGGATTAGGGCGCGCGATTCGACGATCTGTGGCATGAAGGAGCGCCTCGATTGGATTCATTGAAGTAGAGGCGTATCACTCGGATGGAACTGCACTGAGCCCCAGAGGCAACAGTGCACGTGTGACGCTTGGGCTCCGCCTAAACGTCCCCGACACGAGATCGAAGCTCGCGTCGCTGGGACTCGTGGACCGCGCCCAGTGCCGACTCAGACTGCCGACTCGATCTCCACCACAAAACTGCAATCGCACCCTCCTACGCAGGATTCGACCCGCCTTCTGCGTCAACTCCAGCTCGAGACCGCGGGCCTGACTCCAACTCCGACCATGACCAGAACGCCTCTCGACCTGAAATTGCCCCACGTATGACTTCATTTCTACCGTCATCAGCCACCTCGCAGCACCGGCGCTGTCGGAGACTCGCGACCAGGTCCTTTTCGCGTTTCACGTGAAACGGCGCAGCGCCGCGTATTGCGTCCGCTCGGGCGATATGGACTCTTGAGTGCTTCCAGGCAGTTAGTTGTGCTTGCCGCAGTCACGATCTGGGCAGACGCTCCTACCGTCATGCCCTTGCCAACTGGCGCATCTCGGATGCGCATGCGCGAACTGACGTCGCGACCTCGACTCGAAACCGTTGCCGTTGTTATTGCCGATACCGATGCCGATGCCGATGAACCACGTGCGCTGATGCAGCGACTCGACACCCTGCATGCCCCTGTCGCGAACCAACCTCGCATTGCCGAGGGAGTGCAGTGCTCGCCACAGGCAGACGTCCTCGGGAACACCTGTCACCGGCAATGATCAGTATGAGTACGGCAGTCTCCTCACGCTGCAGCTTGGGATCGTAGATTCAGCGGCGCCCGACGCCTCCACGTCCAGACGGCGATCACGACATCCTGCCCATGCCACAACGCAGCGCGAGGCGTGGCGTTATCGGCTCTCGCCTCGCCACGTCTGGGTCTGTTCTCACGTCGCGCTGGGCAGCCGCCACACCATCATCGCGACGCGACCCGCTGGATCTCCACCCCGACCGCCCTCTGGCAGTGCGTGTTGACCACCCCAACGCACTCACTCGCGTGGCATAGCGTTCTGCAACGGATATCGACCGGCGGATACCGCCCCCGCGAGCCGTGCCGGGTAGGCCCTCCCGGACGGGGGCCTTCTCGGCTGAGATCTCCTGGAGACCCGAAATCCGAGTCCCACTCGTGGACATGCCGATCGATCACGCCGGGCGAAGGCACCTGGGAGACCGGTCTGTACTGTCAGTCGCCTGAGCACGACTCGCTCGCAGACAAGAACCTACCTACAACCTGGCGTACCGACGAGCGTCACACCATCATCAACATGAGCTGAAGCGAACGACGTCGCGCGTCCTCTCCGTACCGAGGCGTGGCGGCCGACGCGCTGCTCTCCGCCTCGCTCCGACTCAATACGCAATCCGCCCGTTGACCCGGGACACTACTGCCCATTCGATCGGCACACTCTCGCAACGGAGCGGCCAGCCCTGCGGGTTGCCTCATCCAATGATCCCGAGGTTTCACGTGAAACCACGCGCCGACTTGCTGAGCCGTCTACCCCAACCAGCTCGGGCACAAGCCACCACGTCGTGAGCCGTCCGCCACCGACGTCAGGGGAACACTCCAAGGATCCCACAGAAGGCGCAGCCACGGCCGACTCATTCCGCGACGAAGGAAGCGTCCATATGGAACTCTTCTTCGAAACCGTTCGTGGCAGACTAGACTCCGCCTTCCGCAACGATGCTAGCCATGTGCACACCGTCAACCGCGCATTTATCAGCGAGAAGCCAACGTAACCACAGTCACGCCAAGTCACCCCCGCGCTCGCAGCGCACCAAATCGGAATATTCATTCGAGAGACACACCCTTCGCAGTCGAGGAGTATCCAGCTCCCAGCTCGAACGCAATATCGATACCACAGCCCCCCGCAAACTTGTGCCGGATGGGCGCGATCGTCATCACATCTCCGGACACCGTCCGGCTCCGCGACAATAGGGAGATGAAAATCTCAGCCCGGGCCGACTACGCCGTGCGCGCCATTGTCGAGCTCGCACGGCATGAGGGCGACGGTCCCGAGACGGCCGAAGAGATTGCACGACAACAGGACATTCCGAATCGATTCCTCGAGGGAATACTCTCCGATCTGCGACGCAGTGGGCTCATCGCAAGCATGCGTGGGTCGCGCGGCGGTCACAAGCTCGCCCGCCCGGCCACCGAGATTTCCGTCGCCGACGTGATCCGCGCCGTCGAGGGTCCCCTCGTATGGGTGCGCGACGCGCGACCGAGCGACCTCGAACGCGACGGTGCAGCCGCCTCACTCGTACACGTCTGGGTGGCACTCCGCGCCAATGTGCGTGCCGTCCTCGAATCAGTGACGGCCGCCGATCTCGCGGACGATGACCTCCCCGGCTCGATCACTGCACTCACCGACGTCGACGACGCGTGGACGCAGTCGTAGGCAGCACCGAACGACCACACCTCTGCTGCACTGCACGACCACGACACGCGCCCCCGGGGGCGTCCTTCCCGTGCATGTCACATTCGAGCTGATTCTGTAACGGAACT
>JBQDJW010000024.1:0-12624 GCA_052086425.1 Pseudoclavibacter sp.
AACCGGGCCCGGAACTCCGGGCATGACGACGAAAGCAGGCACCACCATGACGGACACGCACGTGCTCGCCGAGCACGCCATCACCGACCACAAGCACGGCGAGGACTGCGGCCACCAGGCCGTGCCCCACGGCGAGCACGTCGACTACCTTCACGACGGACACCGCCACGCGGCGCACGACGATCACTACGACGAGCACGACGCCCCCGCAGAGCACACGGCGGTCGACCACGAGCACGGCCCCGAATGCGGGCACGAGTCGGTCGAGCACGGCGACCACGTCGACTTCGTGCACGACGGGCACCGCCACGCGGTGCACGGCGACCACTACGACGAGCACTGACGAGCGCCGCTCCGCGCACGCCGATCCCCGAGGAGCCGCCGCAGGCTGCGCGGCGACCCAGCAGGGACGCGCGGAGTGTGCACGTTTGCCCGGAGTCACGCGACACTCCGGGCAAACGTGCACACCGGGAAGCCGAGCCTCGCCGCGCACGGTCTCGATGCGGCAACCGCACTCGGCGGCGTCGAGCGCGTCGCCCGGCGCGCCTACCCCGCCAACTCGGGGTGCAGCCACGCGAGCACCGACTCGCTGGCCGCGACGACCTCCCGCCCGGCCAGTCCGTACATCTCATTGCCTTCGAACGTCTCGATCCGCGCATCCTGAATCGCCGGCAGCGCGGCCACAGCGGCATTGCCGAGCAGCGAATCGAACGACTCCTCGCCCTTGCCGGTGACGTCGACGAGCATGATGTAGTCGGGGTTCATCGCCACGAGCTGCTCGGGCTGCACCGGCATCGTCTGATCGATGCCCATCGCGTCGGCGGCGTTGACGCCGCCGCCGTTGGCGACGATCTCGGCGACCAGCGACGATCCCGCGTTGATGAACGGCGCCTCGGCCTGGTTGCTGAGGATCGCCACAGTCGGCGTCTCCCCCGCCTCGCCTGCCCGCTCCCGGACGCCGGCCACACCATCGGTGATCTCGGCCGCGAGCTCGCCGGCCTGCTGGGTCGCGCCGGTCGCCTGGCCGAGCACCTCGAGGTTATCGACCACCGCTTCAGTGCTCGACCACCCGTTCGTCAAGGTCAGCACGGGCACACCGGTCGCGCTCAACTGTTCCGACGCATCCTGTTCACCGGTATGGCGGGCGGTGATGACGATGAGGTCCGGCTCCCAGGCGAGCACGTGCTCGGGCTCAGGGCTCGTGTGTCCCCCGGCGACGTTCTCGACGCCCGACATTTCCTCGGCGTAGGGGTTCAGCGCCGGGTTCGTCGCGGCCTCTGGCACGGCGATCACGCGATCCGTGACGCCGAGCTCGTGCAGGGCGGTCGCGGCGTCGGGCGACAGCACGGCGATCCTGGTCGGCTCCTGGGCGATCTCGACGGGTTCGGCAACGTTCGGCGCGTCGATCGTGGTGGGGAATGCGGCGGAACCGTTCGCGTTCGCGGGCTCCGCGCCCGGCGTCGCCCCCGCGCATCCGGTCAGCCCCAGACTGAGGGCAAGGATGCTCCCGAGCGTTGCGAGCATCGGCCGGGTGGTCCGTGCGGTTGCGGTGCGCGAGGATGCGCGCCGTGCGGTCGTGGTCATTGGTGCCTTTCTGCCAGCGGCACGGGTCGGCGAGCCGGGTCCGGATCGCCGCAGGTGCCGGTCGGGTGGGTGCCGGTCGGGTGGGTGCCGGTCGGGTGGGTGCCGGTCGGGTGGGTGCCGATCGGGCGGATGCTCGAGTAGCCGTGGCGGGTGACGTCGACCTCGGCGGCGACCCGGTAAACCGCCGCGATCAGTTCGGGGGTGAGCACCTCGCGCGGCGTGCCGGTCGAGACCAGTTCTCCGCCGCTGAGCACGGCGATGCGGTCGCAGTATCTGGCGGCGTCGCCCAGGTCGTGGAGCACGACCGCGACTCCGATGCCGGCATCGGCCTGCGCCCGCAGGATCGCGAAGATGCGCAGCTGGTGGTGCACGTCGAGCGCCGACGTCGGCTCGTCGAGCAAGAGCACCTCGGCACGCTGCGCGAGCGCCCTGGCGATCTGCGCGAGCTGCCGCTCGCCGCCCGAGAGCGACGGCAGCGGCCGCTCGGCGAAGTTGCCAAGTCCGACCTCGCCAAGTGCGTCGCGGGCAAGCGCGAGGTCGGCCTCGACGGTTCGCGACACGCGGCGGCGGTGGGCATAACGCCCCATCATCACGAGGTCGAGCGCCGAGATATCGGCGGCAACCCCCGTGTCCTGCGCGACGAACGCGACCCGCTCGGCGCGTTTCCGCGGAGGCAGCGAGGCGATGGGGGTTCCGCCGACCGCGATCTCGCCCGCGGCCGGTCGGACGAGGCCCGCCATGGCCCGCAGCAGCGTGCTCTTGCCCGCCCCGTTGGGCCCGATCAGGCCGAGCACCTCGCCCGGGCGCACCTCGACGCTCACACCCGAGAGCACCAGGTGCCGGTCGAGATGCACGTCGAGGCGGCGCGCGGTCAGGCTCATGCCGCCCGCCTCGACGCGTTCCTGGTGCGCAACACGAGCACGACGAACACCGGCGCGCCGACGAGCGCGGTGACGATGCCCGTCTGCCACGAGCCACCGCCGGGCGCGAGCCGAGCGACGGTATCGGCCGCCACCAGGAAGAGCCCTCCGAGCAGGGCCGATCCCGGCAGCAGGAACCGATGGTCCGAACCGAGCAGCAGCCGCACGATGTGCGGGGCGACGAGCCCGACGAAGCCGATCACGCCGGTGACGGCGACGATGCTGCCGACGATCACCGAGGTCAGCACCAGCAGTACGACGCGCACGCGGGCGACGTGCACACCCGTCGAGGCCGCGGTCTCGTCGCCGAGCAACAGGGCGTTGAGCTCGGGAGTCATGGCGAACACGACGGCGATGCCCAGCAGCGCGGGCAGGACGATCAGCGCGAGGTCGCTCCAACTGGCCGAGGTGAGGTCGCCCTGCAGCCAGAACAGGGCGCCGCGCACGGTCTGCGAGTCCTCGGCATTCGCGACGATCGCGCCGGTCACCGCGCCGCAGAACGCGTTGAGCGCGATGCCGAGCAGCAGCACCGTGACGGGGCTGCGGTCGCGAGACACGAGCGACACGACGGAGATCACCGCGAGCGCCCCCATCGCGCCGAGGAAGGCGGCGGCCGGCAGGGTCCAGGCGCCGAGGCCGCCGAGGCCGAGCACGATCACCGAGACGGCGCCGACGGCCGAGCCGCTCGCGACGCCTGTCACGCCTGGCTCGGCGAGCGGATTGCGGAAGTACGCCTGCATGGCCGCGCCCGCGACGGCGAGCCCTGCGCCGGCCAGGAGGGCGAGGAGCGCGCGCGGGAGGCGCAGTTCGGTGACGACGAGGTTGTTGTCGATCGCGGATGCGTCGGCGCCGAAGGCGGACCGGATCAGGATGGCAACGGTGTCACCGGGCGCGATCGCAACCGGGCCAAGGCCGAGCGCGACGATGAAGCCGACAACGGTGGCGCCCGCGAGCGCGCCGAGCACGATCCCGCGGCGGCGACGGCGCGGCGATCCGTTCGTCGGCGCCCCGGCATCCCTCAGTGGTATCGAGGGATGCGACACCTCGGATGCGACATCGGCGGCGGTCGCGGAGGGCGTCACCCCTCCCGCCACTCGACGGTGGGCCACGCGGGGAACGAATCAGAGAACTCGGCCCACGCAGCCGGTCCGGCGGCGAGCTCGGCGTCGGTCAGCGCGACCGCATCGAGCGCCGCCGTGAGCCCGTCGTGGTCGAGGTCGATACCGATGATCGCGAGCTCCTGCCCGAACGCGACCAGCTCGACGCCGGCATCCGACTCGCCGCCGTCGTCGATCGGCGAGAGCGAAATCGTCGGGCCGACCTGCTCCCAGTGCGCCGAGTGCTGCGACCGGGTCGCGAGGCGACAGAATCCTGCCGAACGGATGACTTCGCCGAATCGCGCCGCACCGAGCTGCTCTTCGAGCATGCGACGCAACCGGCCAGGATGCGCCGGTCGGAGATGCTCGTAGCGGAAGGCGGAGACGCGCCGGTCAGTCATGTGCGGATCGAACTCCGAATTCAGCAGCCCAACCCATCCGGGTCGCTCTTGCGCCCTGGAGTACTCGGATGCGCCCGGCAGCGGGCCAGGCGCACCGGACCCCTGCATCCGCAACCGAGCCCGCGGACTCAGGTGGCACGCGAGCGCCATGATGATGGAGAGGTCTTCAGTCGCGAGCGGCGCCCAGTTGACGAACACGATGGTGGACGCGTACTCGAGCTGCCTGGCGGTCAGCAGCGCCGACGCGATCGCAGGTTCGCCGGGCGCCAGGGCATCGATGTCGTCGTCGCGCGTGAGGTCGCTCAGCAGATGAAGGGCATCCGCCACGCACACGACGCTCGCGAGGCGAAGCTCCCCGGTTTCGTCGGCCATCGAACCGATGACGTCGATCGGATCGGATGCGCGCGGGAACTCGACGACGACACCGACAGAATTCGCCAGCCCGGCCTCACTCGCGAGGTCGACGGCGTGCGAGTACGCGTCCGGCCCGGCAGCGGTCCGGGTGGCCGGGACGAGCGTCCGCCCTGTGGTCTCCGCCAGCCATCGCGCGTACTCGGCTCGCTCGGGCGCGCACGCCCCGACGACCGCGATGACCTCCACCGAATTGACCACTGCCGTCCTCGCTTTCCACTCGCGGATCGCGCAAGTACACTCCTTGCTGATAATCATTCTCACATATCGCAAGGAGTGCACATGAAGGTCAGGGCATCGCTCAAGTCGCTGAAGAAGCAGCCGGGCGCGCAGGTCGTCCGGCGTCGCGGACGCGTCTACGTCATCAACAAGCTCAACCCGCGCTTCAAGGGCCGTCAGGGGTAGGGCTGCCGCACGGGCATTGCGGACCTGTCGTCCCTCGACCCGTCGAGGTCGGCTAGCGTCCGGGGGACTTCAGCCCGACGTACATGAGGGTCGGCCCGTCGGGGCTCGCGATGACCTCGATCTTCTCGCCCGGCCGAGGCACGGCGATGCGCGGGACGAGCGCGACGACGTCCGCCTGGCGCCCGCCCGTCTCGATCGTGAGGACGAGGACCGGGTTGTCGTTGATCGTCGCCCCGGTGTCGTGGATATGGCCGACCGTTGCCTCGTGCGTCGGCGCGCCGGCGGCCCGGAGCGCTGGAACCTGCTGAAACCCGCGGAGCGCGATCTTCGACTCCCGCTCGGCCTCGAAGTACGCCCGGGCGACGTCGTTCTTCATGATCCGCGCGATCACGAATCGACCGAGCGCAAACCGCGACGGCCGCTTCTGAGCGCGTTCGTCGTCGGGCCTGGCCCAGTCGCCCGGCAGCTGCACCGGGTCCGACGCCGGGTCTGACCGCCAGTAGTACCGCTCAACGCCCACGCCGCATCCCGTTCCTTCCCGAGGCCTGAGAACCTCGTCGAATCATAGGGAGCGCCGGTGTCCGTCCGACGGCGCACATGGCTCGCCCCGCGACGGGCCGCCGCCCGAAGGGAGAACCCCCGACGCAGCGCTCACTTCCGTCACGCTCGCAGCGGCATGAGGCGGCGATAGCTGAGCACGGCGACCACAGCGGTCGTGAGGTGCATGAGCATGAGGGCTCCTGCGACGAGCCACCCCATGTCGAAGCCCACCGCGAGCGTCGGAACGAGCGACACGACGAAGAACGTCGGCACGAGCCAGCGAAGCACCTGCGCCGGGCGCTTCGCGCGCCGGTTGATGAGGTGCCAGCCGATCGCGCCACCGATTCCGGAGACGACGGTGAGGCTGATGTAGGCGATCGGCTGGAGTCCGCCGGCGACCGACGCGCCGAGCGCGACGGCGCCGAGCGCGACCAGTGCGTTGACGGCACTGCCGGCGACCGCGACGATGAGCGCGCTGATCGCGATCGCGGTGCCGACCCGGTAGTCGGGTTTCGAGATGGTGGTCATGGTCTTCTCCTCAGTTCTTCGGTGAATGGACCTGTTCTTCGGTGCATGGAATCGGCGCTACTCATAGCGGAGCGCCTCAACAGGGTCCTTGCGGGCCGCTCGCGCGGCCGGAAGGGTGCCCGCGAGGAACGCGACCGCCATGATCAGCAGGACGGTGAGGGTCACGGTGAGGGGATCGAACGCGACGATCGTGAGCCCCGGGAGGTCCGCGAGCAGCGCGCCGCCGAGGAAGGTGCTCGCCACCGATCCGACGAGCATCGCGACGACAACGCCGATCGCGCTGCCGAGGAATCCGATGAAAACCGCCTCGAGGCTGAACAGGGTGAACACGCGCCCGCTGCCCATCCCCATGGCCTTCATCAGCCCGATCTCGCGCGTGCGTTCTTGGACCGACATCAGCAGCGTGTTGACGATTCCGAAGGCGGCAGCCAGGAGCGCGATTGCCGCGAACACGTTGAGTACGAGCACGATGGTGTCGATCACGGTCGTGAAGGTGCCGAGCTGGTCGGCGGTCGTGGTGCCGCTGAACCCGTCGCTCGCCAGCCGGTCCTGCAGCTCGACGATCTGATCGGGCGTGAGGTCCTCATCGAACCACGCGGTCGCCTCGACCCATCGATCCAGCTGCTCGGCGGGCAGACCGGTGCTCTGCAGCCGGTGCAGTTCGTCTTCGAGTGCCTGATTCGCGACGAGTCCCGAGCCGCTCGGCGCCGCGAGCGCCTCCTCGGCGACGCCGACGATCTCGACGTCGACGGTGTGCTGGGCGAACGCGCCATCGGTGAGAGCGAGCGTCAACGACTCCCCCACCGCAGCAGCCGCACCGTCGAAGCCGAGTGGCTCGACGTAGCTGACCGGAATGGTGACCTGCAGGTCGGTGGCGGCGTCGTCGGTCTCCGCGCCGGCTGCGAGCTCGACATTCTGCCCCGCCACGAGCGAGCCGAGGCCCGCCACGTACTGCGTGCCGCT
Source organism: Pseudoclavibacter sp. (assembly GCA_052086425.1). GTDB lineage: Bacteria > Actinomycetota > Actinomycetes > Actinomycetales > Microbacteriaceae > Pseudoclavibacter. The sequence goes on from JBQDJW010000024.1 coordinate 6,850, forward strand.
CTCGTGCTGGACGTAGTCGAGTTGCACCGACTTGACGGGTTCGACGTCGCGGATGCCGTCGACGTCCGCGATCGCGTCGATATCGGAATCCGTCATGAGGGTGACGGAACTCTCGGGCGCGACACCGCCGGCCTCGACCGCATCCGGGTCGTATTCCTGCGGACCGGTATCCGTCGGGTCCGCCTCTGCATCGCCTGGCTTCGTGACGGTCATCACGTCGCTGGCGCCGATCGAGGAGACCGTGTCGTCGATGTACCGATTGATGCCGGTGCCGAGCCCACTTGTCAGGGTGAGCGTGAATGCGCCGACGAAGATCGCGAGCACCGTGAGGCTCGTGCGCGTCCGCGAGCGGAGCGGGTTCGCGATCGCGGCGCCGATCAGATCTGAAGTCTTCATGCCGCAACCGCCTCGTCCTGAACGATGACGCCGTCGCGGATGTTGATGCGTCGGTCGCAGCGGACGGCGAGGTCCTCGTCGTGCGTCACGATCACGAGGGCTATTCCATGCTCGCGATTGAGCGCGAAGAGGATTTCCTCCACGACCTGGCCGGTCGCCGTGTCGAGATTTCCGGTGGGCTCGTCCGCGAAGATGATCCGCGGGTTGTTGACGAGGGCGCGCGCGATCACGACGCGCTGCTTCTGCCCACCCGACAGGTTCACGGCCTTGTTCTTCGCCTTGTCGTCGAGCTCGAGCTGACGGAGCGCCGACATGGCCCGGTCGCGACGCGCTCGCCGCCCGACGCCCGCGATCTTCAGCGGCAGCATCACGTTCTCGAGCGCCGTCTGCGCCGGCGTGAGAAAGAATTGCTGGAACACGAACCCGAATGTCTTGTTCCGCGCCCTGTTCAGTTGCGCACCGCGCAGGTCTCGGGTGTCGCTCCTGTCCAAGAGCACGGTTCCCTCGCTCGGCTGATCCAGCAGCGCGAGCACGTGCATGAGCGTGGACTTGCCAGAGCCGCTCTTGCCGACGATCGCGATGCTCTCGCCTTCGTGAATGTCGAGGCTGATGCCGCGAAGGGCATCGAACCTGTTCGGGCCGCGCCCGTACGTCTTGTGAAGATCGCGGGCGGAAAGAATGGGGGCGCTTCGGTCGTCGACGGTCGCCGGAAATGTCACGGTTTTCTCCTCGGGGTTCGGGGTGCCCCAAGAGTCCCTCGCGGTCGGGAGCAGCCGCGTCGCCCCAGCACGGCAACGCCGTACCCTCGGTGGGGTATCTGCCGACGGAATCCGGATTTCGACGCGAACCGGCTCGATAATGGGGCGCATGGACACCGCGCAGGCACCGGCCGATGGCGCCTCAGCGCGCGCCGGGCTGCTCGCGTGGGCGACGGATGCGCTGATCGCTTTCGTGGTGTTCGTCACCGCGTTCGGGCCGCTGGTCCGGTCGATGGACTCGATCCCGCCAATCGGCTACGTCTGCGCGGGACTCCCCGTCGCGCTCATGCTCGTGCGACAGCGATATCCGTGGGTCGTCCTCGTCGGATGCGCCGTCGGCTTCATCGGCGCGTCGCTCACGATCGACCTCACTCCGTTCTCGGCGCTTCCGACCGGCATCGCGGTGTTCACCATCGCCACCCGCGCAGCGCGCCGAACGGTCCTCTTCGCCGTGCTCGGCGCGCTCGCGGTCATGATCCCGGCATCGGTCCTCCACGAGTGGGCCTCGTCGCACCAGCTGACCATCCTCGTTGTGGTGATGGTGGGATTCTTCGCGGCCGCGGGTGATGCCATCAGGTCCCGCCGCGCGTACATCGAGCAGATCACCCAACGGGCGGTGGAGGCCGAGCAGACCCGCGAGGCCGAGGCGTCCAGGCGCGTCGCCGAAGACCGGCTCCGCATCGCGCGCGACCTGCACGACGCGCTCGCGCATCAGATCTCTGTCATCAACCTGCACGCGGCCGTCGCCCGCCGCACCGTCGATGCCGATCCCGAGACGGCGAAGACGGCACTCGTGACCGTGAGCACGGCCGCGAGACGCATGCTCGGCGAGATCGGAACCCTGCTCTCGGCGCTCCGGGCGTCCGATGACTCCCAGCCACTGGCGCCGGGGGCCGAGACCGGACTCCGCCAGATGAACGCGCTCATCGACGAGTTCGAGGCGTCCGGACTCCGCGTCACGACCCGCCTCGACGGCACTCACGACGACCTACCGACGCCTGTCGATCTCGCCGGGTACCGGTTGCTCCACGAGGCACTCACAAACGCCCAGAAGCACGGGTCCGAATCGAGGGCCCATCTCTGGATCGAGCGAAACGAGCGCCACCTCCGAATCGTCGTGACCAATCCCGCATCCGATCGTCGCGACGCCGGTGCTCCTCCGGGGCACGGGCTGCTCGGCATCCGCGAACGCGTGACCGCTGTTGGCGGCGAACTGCACGCCGGGCAGCAGGGTGCCGTTTATCGGATCGACGCGGTGCTCCCGCTCGGCCCCGGCAACAACTCCGGCACCGGCACCAAGATCGGCACCAACAGCGAGGCGGCAGGATGATCCGAGTCGTCATCGCCGATGATCAGCAACTGATCCGCACGGCCGTCCGCCAACTGTTGGATTCAGACCCGGACATCGAGGTCGTCGGCGAAGCGATGAACGGCTCAACGGCCGTCGATCTCGCGCGCTCGGCGCATCCCGACATCGTCTTGATGGACATCCGGATGCCGATCATGGACGGCATCGAGGCCACCGCGAAGATCTGTCTCGACGCCGCGCTCAGCGCGACCCGGGTGCTCATCCTGACGACGTTCGAGGAGGACGAGTACGTCGTCTCCGCTCTCCGCGCCGGTGCCAGCGGGTTTATCGGCAAGGGCGCCGACCCTGATGAGATCGCGCTCGCGGTGCGCGCGATTCATGCCGGCGACGCGCTCCTGTCGCCCGCAGCCACGCGGGCTCTGATCGGCCGGTACCTCGACTCGGAGGCCGTGCACGCCTGGCGCCCGCCGAGCAACGATCCGGGCGTGCTCACGCCGCGCGAAACCGAGGTACTTCTCCTCGTCGCCCGCGGTCTCTCCAACGACGAGATCGCGACGCACCTCTACATTTCCACCCACACGGCGAAGACCCACGTCAAGCGGATCATGGCGAAGATCGGTGCGCACGACCGCGCGCAGTGCGTGATCTACGCCTACGAGCGACGACTCCTCAACCCGTCGGACGGGCCGTAGACCGCGCTCGCCGCCCTGCAGGTCACGAACGGACGGGGCTCGTGATGGCGCTGCGCTGTTCCATCAGCGGGCAGGTGAACACGTCTCGCTCACCGAGGCCGACGCGATTGATGTAGCGCACGATGATCGCGTACGACTCGAACAGACCCGTCTGCGTGTACGGCACGCCGTGCTTCCGGCAGTACTCGGCGATCATGGGTGCGGCCTTCCGCAGGTGGGGGCGCGGCATCGATGGGAACAGGTGATGCTCGATCTGGTAGTTCAGCCCGCCCATCGCGGTGTCGAGCACGTGGCTTCCCCGGATGTTCCGACTCATCATCACCTGTCGGCGCAAGAAATCGAGTCGTGCGTCACGGGGAACGATTGGCATGCCCTTGTGGTTGGGCGCGAACGACACCCCCATGTAGAACCCGAAAAGGCCGAGCTGGACCGCGAGGAACGCGGCCGCGACGCCCGGCGACAGCACGAAGAAGACAAGGAGCGGGAACCCGACCAGTCGAACGGCAAGGAAGGCGATCTCGACCCAACGGCGATGCAGCTTTCCGGGCGTGACGACGCGGCGGACACCGGATGCGTGCAGCGAGACGCCTTCGAGCAGCAGAATCGGGAAAAAGAAGATCCCCTGGTGCGACCGCAGCCACGACAACAGCCGGCTCCGCGGCGCGGGCCGGTCGGGCGCCACGGCGATGACCGGCAGCTCGATGTCCGGATCGGCGTCGAGCTTGTTGGGGTTGGCGTGGTGGCGCGTGTGCTTGTGCTGCCACCAGCCGTAGCTCATGCCCACGAGCAGGTCGCCGAGCACGAGGCTGGTCCAGTCGTTCCATTTGCCCGACTTGAAGATTTGCCGGTGCGCGGCGTCGTGGCCGAGAAACGCGACCTGCGTGAACAGGATCGCGAGGATCGCCGCTGTGAACAGCTGCCACCACGTGTCTCCGATCACGATGAAAACCGCCAACGCGGCGGTGATCGCAATGGGCAGGGCGATGAGCTTCGCCCAGTAGTAGCCGTAGCGGCGTCGCATGAGCCCACGCTCGCGGACCTTCTTGGCGAGTTCGGTGAACTCGCTCACGCCCTGCGCGTCCGTCTTGCGGACGCGGTCTGTCGGTGTGGTCGATCGAACTCCGTTCATGATGCACCTCTTCCCCGGCGACGACGTGCGCTATCGGCGCTCGCGACCGCCTTCGTCGATCCAGACGTCGATCTGGGCCCAATCGCTGACGATCTCGGATGCCCGTCTCGATGTACTGGCCGCGCGGGGGCCCGAGCGTCGCTCGGACGCGTTCTTCACCGCTGCGGCAGCAGGCGACGTACCCGCGGGCGCTTCTGCCGGCCCTTGTGTCGCGGCGTTGCCGCCTCTCGTCTGTGCCTGTCTCTTCATATGGGCACGCTACGCCCCGAAGGTGTGCGCCGTTCAGGTTCGCGAGTCCGAGAATTCCAACACAATTCCCTGATCCGGACCTGATTCCCCAACTCACCTGGGCCCCTGTCGGGAGCGGGCACGCTGATCGAGCACGTACTGCACGGCGTGGTGGTCCGGTCGATGCTTACGCGGGCGCACCGGTCGTTCGTGCTGTCGACTTGGCGCGACGCGACTCGCGTCAGTCCGACCGGGCGATCGCCCGACGAGTCGCGCCCGCGGCGTTGTCCAAAAAGTCCGCGATGACGCGAAGTGCGTCGTCGTCGAGCCCCTCGAGTCCGGCGCTCAAGTCCTCACCGAGGGGCGCGAGGTGGCCGAAGAGTTCGGGCACGCGGTCCGATAGCGCCCGGACGACGACTGCTCTGCGGTCCGCGTCGGAGCGGTCGCGAGCCACCCATCCCTGCTCGACCAACCGGCCAACGATTCCCGTCGTCGTCGCGGGATGGGGCCTGCTGCGCGCGATCGACGGTCGAGGCCGCGGCGCGGGAGTCGCCGTGATCGTGGCCGGCGCGGCGATCGCCTTGGCCGGATTGTTCCGACCCGATCCCACGGCAGACTTCCCGGCCGACGCCGAAGCCACCACGAGCATGGGCGGGATGCTCCACCTCGCCTTGGGTGCGATTGAATTCGTCGCCTTCGCGGTCGCCGCGTTCTTGATCGCCCGATTCTTCACCTCGCGCGACGAACGGGGCCGGTCCACATGGTCATGGATTGCCGGCGTCATCATCGTCGGCGCATTCGGCGCCGGCGCGGCACTTTCCGCAGGCCCGCCCGGTGTCGCGCTTTTATGGCTCGCGGTGGTAGCGGGCTTCGCCTGGTTGCTCACGGCGTCCATTTGGGTCTATCGCATGGTTCCGCATCCGGATGCCGCGAAGAGAGCCACCAACTAACCCACGAGTCACCCCCCCCTACCCGATTGACCGCGCCTCACCGAGTGGCGGCAGAGGTCGCCGCGATCAAGCACTCCTGCGGGGGCGTGCCGGCCGCGTACGCCGCGGCGATCACGCGCAGTTCGGCGAGTTTGTCGCGCGCCGCGGTCAGTTCGTCGATCTGCCGCTGGATCCTGTCGTGCTCGCCACCCATGCGTTCCCGCATGGCGGGGGTCGCCACGCCGGTATCGAGGAACGGGAGGATCTGCAGGATCGCCTGGCTGCGGAGGCCTGCCGAGAACAGCAACTGGATGAAGCGCACGCGGTCGACATC
>JBQDJW010000025.1:0-12525 GCA_052086425.1 Pseudoclavibacter sp.
CTCACCGACCGGTTCACCGAGAACTTCAGCGACCCCGTCGGTCAGTTCGACCTGATCGGCTCGATCGACCGCGTGCAGGCGGCCATCGCCGAAACGGAGACGGCGGGCGTGGCCGCCGGATAGCGGTCGTCGCTAGCCTTTCGGCGCAATTCGCGTTGCCCGCAGCGGAAGCGACCACCCGGCCGGCCGCCGCGATCAGTACCGTCGAAACCACATCATCCGCAATGTCGAAGGAGACCGTTCATGCACAAAGTCGTCGTTCTGTACCCCGAGCCCGCCGATCGTGAGGCGTTCGTCTCGTACTACGAGTCGACCCACCTGCCGCTGGCCGAAAAGCTGCCGGGCATGCTCGCCTGGCGCTACACCGTGAACGTCTCGGACGGCCCCGACGGCCAGCCCGGCCCGTTCTTCGCCGTGTTCGAGGCCGACTTCCCTGACGCCGAGACGTATCGCGCCGCGATGGCGTCGCCGGAGGGCCAAGCCGTCGGCGCCGACGTGCCCAACTACGCGACGAACGGTGCGACGGTGTTCGACTACGCGATCTCGGGCGGCAGCGGCGCGTAGGGGAACGCCCTGGGCTCAGGCGGGGCGTCGGCATGGCTGCGCGGTTGCAGTCGCGTGCCGGCGCCCCGCCGTCCGTCCGGCGTGCAGCCCGCGTGCGCGGTTCCTTCCTCGCGCGGTTCCTTCCTCGACAACTGGTCGGTTGTGGTTGAAGTGGTCGCACCAGAACAGCAACGACTGCGCACTGAACGTGTTGAGGCGGGTCTGGTCGCGTCACGCCTGTGCGTCGCGGCCGAGCATTCGGCGTGCGATCAGCGAGTTCTCCGATTTCGCGCGACAATGATTCGCACCGAATCGACGCGGATGAGGGAGGTGCCGGCATGAGCGGAGACGCGCATCCCGTGACGTCCACGCGCGTCGGCGGGGGAGCATCCGGTGCCATGACCGCGCCCCGCGACGTCGCCGCGGCACGCGATGCAGGCGCACGCGACGACGCAGGTGCGGGTGCCAAGGCCGACGATGTTGCCGCCGCCGCGCGGGAGCCGGTGCGCGAAGTGCAGTTTCGCTCGGCGTCGATCGAGGAGGCGCACTCGATCGGCGAGGGCATCTGGTACGAACACACGCTCGCGCCGCGGCGGCAAACGCCGGAGTTCACCTTCGCCGCGACCTCGCTCGACCTCGGCGGCATGCGGCTCGGAACGCTGCACTATTCGGCGCCGATCCGGATCTCGACGGCGCCGTACGTGAACTGGTATCAGCTGAACGTTCCGCTGCGTGGCACACTTCGCACGGCCGTCGGCGAGCAGAACGTCGAGACGACCCCGACGCGCGCCGCCGTCTACGGGCACGACGTCGACACGGCGTTCGCGGGCTTCGAGCGGCCGAGCGTCATGCTCGGCGTGAAGTTCGAGCGGGCGGCCGTCGAGCGGGCGGCCGTGCGACTGATGTGTCCAGACGGGCAGGCCGATGGGCGACCACTGCCCGGCTTCGAGACCGCCGTCGACCTGGCAGAGGGGGCCGGCGCCGCGTGGCTGCACCTCGCGCGGCGAGTCATGGTGGCCGCGCGCCGACCGGAAGGCCTCAACCCGGTGCTCGCCGAGCACCTCGCCGACCGGCTGATCGCCGACTTCGTCACGCTGTGCACCAGGCGGGGCGACGGCGGACTGGTGCCGCACGCCGCCGACCTCAGCGGCTCGGCCCTCGGCGCGGGAGCGCTCGACGTGGCGACCGACGCGATCGAGTCGGCGCGCGGCGCGCCCCTCAGCCTAGAGACGCTCGCCGCGCTCGCGGGCGTGAGCGGGCGCGCGCTGCAACAGGCGTTCCGGCGAGCGCACGGCGAGAGTCCCATGGCATACCAGACCCGGGTGCGACTCGAGCGCGTTCGCGTCGAGCTGTCCGACGCCGACCCGCACGCGGCGCGCGTCGCCGACATCGCGCTGCGCCACGGGTTCGCGCACCTCGGCCGCTTTGCCGCTCAGTACGCCGGAGCCTATGGCGAGCGTCCGGGCGACACGCTCCGCCGCGGCTGACTGGCCGTCGCCGTCGGCAGTCGGCGGCCGGCACCTGCACGAGAGCGGCACGAGCGTGCGCGCCCCGCCGGAACGGCAGGGCCGTGCTATCCGGTCCGCCTATCTGGCGGCGGATGCTCGCGGCTCGTCCAACGCGTCGGCCAGTTGGGCGATCGCCGGCAGCCCCACGAGGTCGTCGATCATGCCGAGGCGGGTGATCGGCGCCCTGAGGTCGAGATCCTCGAGCAGCGCGCGCTCGCGGGCGGCGCGCTGCGGCAGCGCCTCGGGGGAGAGGCGGTTCGCGACGGCGCCGACGAGCCCGATGCCGAGCTCGCGCAGCTGCGCCGCGACCTCGCGGCTTTCCGCGATCGGCATCGGCTCGGCGACGAACACGAGCACGAAGCCGGTGCGTTCGTCGTCGGCGAGTAGGTCGCGCATGAGCGAGAACCGGGCCTTGCGGCGCAGCAGCATGCGCCGCAGCTCGGCGTCGCGATCGGACGTGTCCTTGGTGCCGCCAAGCGCGCCGTACGCCGACCGGAACCGCTCGGATCGATCGCGGTTCGCGAGCAGCCGTTCGGTCCAACTCGTCATGCGCTCCGGCATCGCGAGCAGGTGCAGCGTGTGGCCGGACGGTGCCGTGTCGAATACGACGAGCTCGTAGCGGTCGAGGCCGAGTTCGAGCGACTCCGCGACGCGTTCGAGCACCGCCGACTCGTGTGTTCCCGGGGCGTCGCGCGCCGTTTCCAGGTGCGCGCGAGCCGCGCGGTGGAGGCGATCCGGCAGCATCCGGACCATGGTCCGCTCGACCGTCGCGAGGTGGCGCTCGACGGTCGCCGCCGGGTCGATCTCGATCCCGTCGACGCGGCCCGCGCCCGGATGCGCGCCGGCGACCGATCGGTCGCCCGACCACAGCGTCATCGGCTCGTCGCCGAGCTTCCGCTGCCACAGGTGCCCGAGGTTGTGCGCCGGATCGGTCGACACGAGCAGGACGCGAGCTCCCGCGCGGGCCCGGGCGAGCGCGATCGCCGACGAGACCGATGTCTTGCCGACCCCGCCCTTGCCGCCCGCGAACACGACCCGGCGCGCGGCGACCTCGCTCAGCAGCACGAGACGTGATCCAACGGACTGCGCTCCATGCCCATGCGCGTGTGCCACTCGTGGAAATCGTCGTACACGGCAGGCAGCAGCTCGGCCGTGTAGTACGCGGCTGGGTCTGGCACGCCGAGGCTCTCGGCGAGCACGACGAGCATGAAGTGGTCGTCTTCATCGCGGCGGGCGCGCGCGAATGTCTGGCGGTACGGGCCCGCGTAGTAGTCGTTCAGGCCCTTCGAGAATGCAGCCAAGCGCGACCGGAACGACGTCCCCGACCTGCCGGACGCCGCGGCGCCGCCGGACGCCGCGGACCCGCGAGAGGAGTCCGCCCCGCCCGACGACGCCGACGCAGCCACGAGAACGCGCTACCTGCCTGAGTCCGGACCAGTACCAGAGCCCGGCTCGCTGCCGCCGCCTGCACCGACTCGCGCGCCCGCCGGAGCGGTCGGCACGAGCCCGGTCACGTGGTCGACGAGGTCGGCGTCGGCCGCCTCCTCCGGCTCGTTGCGCGCCCGCAGCATCGCGAAGACGCCCTCGATCGCGACCCATACGGCCGCGATGATGATGAGCACGTCGATGATGAGCAGCAGCCAGTTGGTGTCGACGCCGTCGTTCCAGAACGTGCCGAGCTGGATGATGGCGGCCCAGAACGCGGCGACGAACACGAACGCGAGCGGCAGGAGCGCGACCCACACGTTGCGGCGCTTGCGGATCAGCATGACCGACAGGATGATCAGCGTCAGTGACGCGAGCAACTGGTTGGTCGTGCCGAACAGCGGCCAGATCGTGAGGCCGCCGGAGCCGTCGATGCCCTGGCTGAATACGAGCGCGATGCAGATGAGGGTCACGACGATCGTGCCGACGATGTTGTTCATCTTCAGGCCGACGATCTCGCCCGCCTCTTGGAAGACGAAGCGCAGCAGTCGCACGCCCGTGTCCATGGTGGTCGCGGCGAACAGCACGGCCATCGTGGCGAGCACGGTCATCGACAGCGACTGGGGAAGTCCGAGGCCGAGTTCGATGATGTTGCCGCCGCCCTCGACGAACGCGTTGACGCCATCGACGCTGAACGTGCTGTAGATCTCGTTCCAGCGTGCCACCGACTGGATGCCGGCAGTCGTCGCGATGATCGCGCCGAGCGCGAGCATGCCCTCGCCGACCGCGCCGAAGTAGCCGACGAATCGCGCATCCGGTTCTTTGTCGAGCTGCTTCGAGGTGGTTCCGGATGCGACGGCGCCGTGGAATCCGCTGATGGCGCCGCACGCGATCGTGACGAACAACAGTGGCCAGAGCGGGGGAGCATCGGCCGGTAGCGCAGTGTTGATGGCGGGTGCGACGAAGCCGTTGTCGAAGAACAGGCCGGCGACGATCGTTCCGATGAAGAGGATCGCGAGGCCGATGAACAGCTGCACGCCGTTGATGTAGTCGCGTGGTTGCAGCAGTAGCCACACGGGCAGCAGCGAGGCGACGCCGGCGTAGATGAACAGGACGATGATCCAGAACGTCGCGGGGCTCATGCCGAGGATCGGGTCCGGCAGCACGACGGGGAACATGTCGCCGATGAAGATCAGCGCGTAGAGCGCGACGACGCCGACGATCGTGACGATCGTGAGGTTCATGCGGAACCGGTACACCGCGATGCCGATGAGGATGGCGACCGGGATCGCGCCCCACGCCGGAATGACAGCGGACGGGTTGGCGATGAGCAGGTTCTTGATGACGACGGCGAAGGCCGCGATCACCATGAGCAGCAGCAGGGCGATGACGAGCAGGAAGACGTACGAGCCGCGCTTGCCGATGTACCGGCTTGCGAGGGCGCCGATCGAGCGTCCCTTATTTCGCTCGGACGCCCAGAGCGCGCCGAGGTCGTGCATTCCCGCGAAGAACACGGTGCCGAGCGTGACCCAGAGCACGGCAGGCAGCCAGCCCCAGACGACGGCGACGGCCGGACCGACGATCGGTGCTGCGCCCGCGACCGACGTGAAGTGGTGGCCCCAGAGCACGAACTTGTTCGTCGGCACGTGGTCGACGCCGTCGTTCTTCTCGTGGGCTGGCGTGCGGAAGGCAGGGTCGAGTTTCATGACTCGATTGCCGAGATACTTCGAGTAGACGAGATAGCCGGTCGCGAAGATCGCGAGCCCGATGACGAGCAGCAATACCGAATCCATGTCGCATCCTTCGATCGACGTTGATGGGGATGTGGCCGCGGTGCGCGCGGTTTGTCCTAACGTAATCGATCGACCAACTTCGACGCGCGGTCACACCGAAATTCGCCGGAATCGGCCGGATGCGCGGGGCGAGGCCGGGTGCGGGGCTACTTCCAGCCGGGCAGCCAGTGCGTGAACGACCAGTACCAGTCGGGGATCAACATCCCGGTCCACACGGGCAGGAACAGCAGCGACACGAGCGCGTAGACCACGAGCACCCCGCCGATGACGGAGACCCCGATCGTTCTCGTGCGCCGCGGCGCTTCTCGCGAGCCCGCGATCATCTGGAAGACGAACAGCACCGCGAGGATCATGAACGGCAGGTACACGATCGCGTAGAAGTGGAACACGGCCTGCCGCTGCAGGTAGGCCATCCACGGCAGGTATCCGGCGGCGAAGCCGACGAGCACGAAGCCGTACTGCCAGCGCCACTGCATGAGCGCCATGATCGCGATGAACAGGATCGCGACGGTGCCGGACCACCAGATCAGCGGGTTCGAGATCGACGTGATCGCCTCGACGCAGGTCTCGACGCCCGAGCACGACGAACTCGGGTCGATGTACGTGTAGCTGAAGGCGGTCGGGCGCACGAGGAACGGCCACTCGAGTGGCGACGACTGGTAGGGATGTTCGGCGCCGAGCCCCGTGTGGAATCGGTACGCCTCGACCGAGTAGTGCCACAGACTCTGGATCGGCAATGGAACCCACGACAGCGCGCCCGTCCAGGCGTTGCCTGCCTGCGCCGCCCAGTCGCGGTAGAAGCCGCCGGTCGTGGCGAGCCAGCCGGTCCACGACGCCACGTAGACGGCGAGCGCCGCCGGGATCGTGATGAGGAACGACGCGGGCCCCTGCTTCAGCACGGCGGCGCTGAGCCAGAACGTGACGCCCTGGCGGCGGCGCTCGAACGCGTCGACGGCGATCGTGTAGAGGCAGAACGCCGCGAGCATGTACAGGCCAGACCACTTGACGCTCGAGGCGAGCGCGAACGCCACAGCGGCCGCGAGCAGCCACGGCCGCGCCCAGAGCACCGGCCCCCAGTCGGGGCCGAGCGGCCGCCGGGTCGGCGCCGTGGCCGTCGACCAGAATGGCGTCGGAACGGGGGCGAGCGGCACGCCGTCCGGCCCCCGCCCTTCCGGCGGCCCGTCGGTGCGCCGCCACGACCGGATGCGCCACTGCAGTTGACTGCGCTGGTCGTCCCGGTCGAGCAGCACGAAGTACGCGCCGAGCAGCACGAAGAGCATGAGGATGCCGTCGAGAATCGCCACACGGCTGGTGACGATCGCGTGGCCGTCGATCGCGAGCATCCCGGCCCCGATCGTCGCGAGCACGGGCGAGCCGAACAGCTTGCGCGCCACGAACCAGAGCAGCACGACGGCGGCGACCCCGGCGAGGGCGACGCTGAAGCGCCACGCGAAGGGATTCTCCGCGCCGAACAGCAGCAGTCCGAGGCCGATGATGAGTTTGCCGAACGGCGGATGCACGACGTACGACGCCTCGGACGTGTACGTGTTCGGGTCTCCCGCCGCCCACGAATCGTTGGCGCTTTCCGGCCACGTGCCCTCGTAACCGAGGTGTACGAGGGGCCACGAGTCCTTCACGTAGAACGTCTCGTCGAACACGAGCGAATCCTGATGCGCGAGGCCGACGAAGCGCAGCAGCGCGGCGATGAGCGTGACGGCGCCGAGCATGATCCACTCGGTGCGGCGGCGCAGCACCGAGGTCGCGGAGATGCGCGCCCAGACGTCGTCGAACCACGAGCCCGTGCGCGGCTTGGTCGGCGGTGAGAGCGGCGCGTCGTCGGCTCCGCGTTTCACCTCGAGCGTCGCAGTCGTCGAGTCACCGTTCGTCGCGTCTGTCACGCGTGACATCGTAGGCGTCGAAGGATCCCTGAGCTCGTCGAAGGGGCCGGCGCCGCCGGTCGCGTGCCGGACCCTCCAGTGATTTATGAGTTTGTACGCTTATGCTGCGATATAGACGTACAAACTCGTAAATCTTTATCTTGGAGTGATAGCGAGGGGCGTCGACGCGTGCCGAGCTTCCGACGGGGATCAGTGGGCGCTGTCTCCGGCTCCCTGAGCTCGTCGAAGGGACCGACGCAACCTCGCCCGACACCGCACCTGGCAGGATCGTCGGCGTGATCATCCTCGCGGGAACCCCCATCGGCAACCTCGGCGACGCGTCGACGCGCCTCGTCGAGACCCTCCGCGGCGCCGACGTCGTCGCCTGCGAGGACACGCGCACGACCGGCCGTCTGCTGAAGTTGCTCGGCGTCGACGAGCGCCCGCGCCTCGTCGCCATGCACGAGCACAATGAGGTCGAGCTCGCCGCCGAGCTCGTCGAGCGAGCCCGCGAGGCCGACGTCGTCGTCGTGAGCGACGCCGGCATGCCGGGCATATCCGACCCCGGCTACCCGATCGTCGCGCGTGCTGCCGAGGTCGGCGTGACTGTCACGAGCGTGCCAGGGCCGACGGCGGTCACGACGGCGCTCGCGATCTCGGGACTCCCGACCGACCGTTTCTGCTTCGACGGGTTCGTCCCGCGCAAGGCGGGGGAGCGCGATCGGTATCTTGCCGGGCTCGCGGCCGAGCCGCGCACGACCGTGCTCTACGAGTCGCCCCACCGCCTCGCCGACACCCTGCGCGCCATGGCGGCGGCCTGGCCGGCCGGCCGCCGCGTCGCCGTCTGCCGCGAGCTCACGAAGCTGCACGAGGAGGTGCGCCGCGGGTCGGCTGCGGAGCTGGCCGACTGGGCCGACGCGGGCGTGCGCGGTGAGATCGTCGTCGTCGTCGAGGGTGCGACGCCGGTGCCCGCAGATCCGGATGCGGCGGTCGCGCGGGTGCGCGAGCTCGTCTCGGGAGGCGAGCGGCGCAAGGATGCCGCTGCCCAGGTCGCCGCCGAGACCGGGCTGGGCCGCCGCGAGCTCTACGACGCGAGCCTCCGCGACGCGTAACCCTGCGCGTCCGGAGCTCCGCGCATCCGGAACCCCACGTATCCGTAACTCTGCGCATCCGGTGCCCAGCGCATCCGGTGCCTTGCGCATCCGGAACCCCACGTATCCGTAACTCTGTGCATCCGGAACCCCGTACATCCGGGCCCGCACGAGCGCTCGCCCGACGCGCCCGCCCGGCTCCGTCGCGCGCATCCGGACCGGCCTGAACATCTTCGAGGCGCCGCGCTGACTTCTACGTGGTCAAAATTTGTCGCTCGCGGGCGGCACGAGCGACCATTTTTGACCCGCTAGCTTCGCCGCGCGCTCTTGGAGGTCAAAATTTGTCGCTTGCGGGCGGCACGAGCGACCATTTTTGACCCCTTAGTCTCCCGCCATGTTTCTGGTGGGTCGAGATCTGTCGCTCGCGGGCGGCACCCGCGGCCGTCTTGACCCACTGCCGCCGTCGAGCTTCCCTGCCCGCGCGCTCCCGAGGTTCGGTACGCGGGCTGCGAACCTGCGGCCTCGCGAGCCTCGCTAGGACACGTCATCAACCCGCGCGGGGCGACGGAGCGCGAGAACCAGCCGAGACGGCCACCTCGTCGGCTCTTCGGGGAACGGGCGGTGGCGTGCGTCGTCGTCGCCGACTTAGGGGGCGGTGAGCGATCGAGCCGTACCGCGTCCGGCCCGTCGTGAGCCGGGAGCACGTCGACGACATCCGACCGGATGCGGAGGGCGTCGTCGCGCCGCAGGAGAACATCGCGTGTTCGCCGGCGGGCGACGCGGATGGTGCGGGCGCCGACGCGGCTGACGCGGCCGGCGGTGCCGACGACGTGCGCTGCTCCATCGTGCTCAACGGCGGCTACGTCCTTCTGGAGGGAATGACCGATATTGACGAGGCGGCAGCATTCGCCGCGTCGCTCTACGAGGCGCTCTACCAGCGCAGCCGCCCGCACGCCCCGACGCCCGCCGCGCACGCCGCGGGCGCCGCGGGCGGGCGTCTGCGCGCGCGGGCGACCGATCGCGAAGCAGCACGCACCCACCCGGCCCGGCCCCGTGCATCCGGCCTCGCCGAACGCCAATAGACTGGCCCCCATGGCATCCGGCGAATCGTTCTACGTCACCTCACCGATCTTCTACGTGAATGACGTACCCCACATCGGTCACGCCTACACCGAGGTCGCGTGCGACGTGCTCGCCCGCTGGCACCGGCAGCGCGGCGACGACACCTGGTTTCTGACGGGCACCGACGAGCACGGACAGAAGATCATGCGCTCGGCCCTCGCGAACAACGTGACGCCGCAGCAGTGGGCCGACAAGCTCGTCGGCGAGGCGTGGAAGCCCCTGCTCGAGACGTTGAATCTGTCGAACGACGACTTCATCCGCACGACCGACGAGCGACACGAGCGACGCGTGCAATTGTTCCTCGAGCGGCTCAACGAGTCGGGGCAGCTGTACAAGTCGGACTTCGAGGCGCTCTACTGCGTCGGCTGCGAGGAGTTCAAGCCCGACGGCGAGATCGTCGACGGCGAGGGCCCGTACGAGGGCGTGAAGGTCTGCGCGATCCACTCGAAGCCCCTCGAACTGCTGCAGGAGCAGAACTACTTCTTCAAGCTCTCGGAGTTCGAGGACCGCCTGCTCGCGCTGTACGAGGAGAACCCCGACTTCGTGCGCCCGGCCTCGGCGCGAAACGAGGTCGTGTCATTCGTGCGCTCTGGCCTGAAGGACCTGTCGATTTCGCGCACCACGTTCGACTGGGGTGTCAAGGTGCCGTGGGACGACGACCACGTCGTCTACGTGTGGGTCGACGCGCTGCTCAACTACATCTCGGCGATCGGCTACGGCGATGACGACGCGGATGCGACTGCCGCATTCAACCGCCGCTGGCCGGCACTGCACATCGTCGGCAAAGACATCCTGCGATTCCACGCGGTGATCTGGCCCGCCATGCTCATGGCCGCGGGTCTCGAGGTGCCGCACGGCGTCTACGGCCACGGTTGGCTGCTCGTCGGCGGCGAGAAGATGTCGAAGTCGAAGCTCACGGGCATCGCGCCGAACGAGATCACCGACGTGTTCGGGTCTGACGCGTTCCGCTACTACTTCATGCGCGCGATCCAGTTCGGGCAGGACGGCTCGTTCTCGTGGGAGGATCTCTCGGCGCGCTACCAGGCCGAGCTCGCCAACGGCTTCGGTAACCTCGCCTCGCGCGTCATCGCGATGGTGAACAAGTACTTCGACGGGCAGATCCCCGACCTCGGCGACGTGACCGACGCCGACCAGCGCCTGCTCAACCTCGCCGACTCGGCAGCGATCGCCGCCGACGAGGCGATCGAGCGCGTCGCGATCCACGACGCGATCGCCGAGGTGTGGAAGCTCGTCGACGCCCTCAACGGCTACATCACCGAGCAGGAGCCGTGGGCGCTCGCCAAGAACGACGAGCTGCGCGGCCGCCTCTCGACCGTCCTCGCCACGAACATCCGGGGCCTCGGCTCGCTCGCGGTGCTGCTGTACCCGATCCTGCCGATCGCGACCGAGCGGCTCTGGGCCGCGCTCGGCGGCCAGGGCGAGCTCGGTGACGTGCCGGTACGTCAGGCGTCGACGTGGCGCAGTTCTGGCAACGTCTCGCCGCTCGAAGCGCTCTTCCCGCGCGTCGAGCAGGAGGCCGTGGTCAAGTGACCGGGGCGGATGCTGCGGCCGGCCGCGGTGCGGGCGCGGCCGGCGCACCTCCGGAGCACCCGCGCAAGCGCACGGCGACGAGCGAGCACGGTCATTCGCGCGACCTGAACTACCCGGCAGTGCCCGAGCGGCTCGGCGTTGCGACGTTCGACAACCACACGCACCTCGAGATCGAGGACGGCGAGGCCGGCCTCTCGGTTGCCGAGCACCTCGACCTGGCGGCGCAGGCCGGTGTCGCCGGCGCGATCACGGTCGGCGGCGACGTGCCGTCGAGCCGATGGTCGGTCGAGGCCGCCGCGACCGACGCTCGGCTCTACGCGGCAGTCGCGATCCATCCGAATGAGGCGCCGCGTATCGCCGCCGCAGGGGGAGCATCCGGTGATGCCGCCCTCGACGCCGCGATCGCCGAGATCGAGGCGCTCGCACGGCACCCGCGCGTGAAGGCGATCGGCGAGACGGGGCTCGATTTCTTCCGCACGGAGGGCGACGAGGCGATCGCCGTGCAGTTCCGCTCGTTCGAGCGGCACATCGATCTCGCGAAGCGACTCGGGCTGCCGATGCAGATCCACGATCGCGACGCGCACGACGACGTCATCGCGACCCTGCGCCGCGAGGGCGCACCCGACGTGACGGTGTTCCACTGCTTCTCGGGCGACGCCGACATGGCGCGCATCGGGGCCGATGAGGGCTGGTACCTGTCGTTCGCGGGCAACGTGACGTTCAAGAACGCTCACACCCTGCGCCACGCCCTCGCGGCGGCCCGCCTCGACCGCATCCTCGTCGAGACCGACGCGCCGTTCCTCACGCCAGTGCCGCTTCGGGGCCGGCCGAACGCGCCGTACCTCGTGCCGCACACGGTTCGGTTCATGGCGGCCGAGCTCGGGCTCGACGCCGACGAGTTCGCGGCGCAGGTCACCGAGAACACGCTGCGCGCATACGGGCCGTGGGGCGACGAGGGGCTCGGGGCGGCGGTCGCCGCGTGACCGTCAGCCTGCTCGGCGCCGCCGAGATCCGCCGCCTTGCCGACGAGCTCGACGTCACGCCGACCAAGAAGCTCGGCCAGAACTTCGTGCACGACCCCGGCACCGTGCGGCGCATCGTCGCGACGGCGGGCGTCGAGGCGGGCGAGCACATCCTCGAGGTGGGTCCAGGGCTCGGGTCGCTCACGCTCGGGCTGCTCGAGGCGGGCGCGCACGTCACCGCGATCGAGATCGACCGGCGGTTGGCCGCGCGCCTGCCGCGCACGGTCGAAGACCACGCGCCCGGCGCATCCATGACGGTCGTTCGGGCCGATGCGCTCGCGGTCGAACAGGTGCCGGATTCTCCCCCCGGTTCGGGTGCGGGCGGCGGGCCCGTCGCGGTGGTCGCCAACCTGCCGTACAACGTGTCGGTGCCCGTGCTGCTGCACCTGCTCGAGCGCGTGCCGAGCCTGCGTCGCGGCGTCGTCATGGTGCAGGCGGAGGTCGGCGAGCGGCTCGCGGCCGGGCCGGGCTCGAAGGTGTACGGCGGGCCGAGCGTCAAGGCCGCGTGGTACGGCGACTGGTCGCTGTCGGGGCTCGTCGGGCGCAGCGTGTTCTGGCCCGTGCCGAACGTCGACTCCATCCTCGTGTCGTAT
>JBQDJW010000026.1:0-11618 GCA_052086425.1 Pseudoclavibacter sp.
GCAACTCCTCGTCCTCGCCGAACCCCGCATACACCTGCGGAATACCCAGACGCTCGAACGCGGACAACGCGATACCCCGATCCGCCAGCACGTCCGCGACACGCGTCGCGAGCCCGCCATACGCGAGGTGATCCTCGAGCACCACGAACCGGCCATCGGTCTCGGCAGCGCACCGCTCCACGAGATCAGCATCGATCGGCTTGATCGTCCACATGTCCACAACCCGCACCGACACGCCCTCCGCGGCGAGCGTCTCTGCCGCCGTCAGCGCCTGCGCGACCGTCGTGCCATGCGTGAACAACGTCACGTCCGACCCCTCCCGCGCCACGATGCCCTTCCCGATCCGGATGTCGTGCTCCCCCGGCTGATACAGCACCGCGTCCGACTTCCCGACCGCGAGGCGGATATAGATCGGACCATCCATGCCCATCGACTGCTTGAGGACCTCGCCCACCATCAGCGGGTCGCCGATCGACGTGACCGTCATGTTCGTGAGCGCCCCGAGCAGCGTCAGGTCCTCGACCGCGTAATGCGTCGAACCGCCATTGCCCACCAGGCCACCATGCGTGCCGATGATCTTCACCGGCAGATTCGGATAACAAATATCGGTGCGGGTCTGCTCGAGCGCCCGCATCGACAAGAACGGAAGCATCCCAGACACCACCGGAATGTTGCCGTCATACGCGAGGCCGGCCGCGATCCCGACGCACGCCTGCTCGGCAAGCCCGACATCCACGAACCGCTCCGGATACTTCTCGCGGAACTCCACGAGCGTCGCCCCGATATCGGGCGTCAGCACCCACAGGTTCTCGTGCGTCTCGCCCAGTTCCGCGAGGGTCGAGCCGATGACCGACCTGGCCGAGAGCATCTCTCCGAACGTGAACGTCGTGCTCATGCCGCGACCCCCTTCGCGCGTCCATCGGCCAGCGACGCGAGCGCCCGCTCGAGATCGGCCGGGCCGAGTCGGCCCGCGTGCCACGCAAGATTGCGCTCCATGAAGTCCACGCCCTTCCCCTTCACCGTCTCCGCGATGATCACCGTCGGCCGGTCACTCGTCGCGGCAGGCAGCCCATCGATCGCGCCGACCAGCGCCGACATGTCGTGCCCGTCGACCTCGATCACGTTCCACCCGAACGCCCGCCACTTGTCCGGATACGGCTCGAACACGACCCGCTCCTCCGCGAAACTCGTCATCAACTGCCGATTCCGATCGATCACCGCGACCAGGTTCCCGAGCTCCTGACTGCGAGCCGCCATCGCGGCCTCCCACACCGAGCCCTCGCCCGTCTCGCCATCACCCAACAGCGTGAACACGCGGTGCGCCTCGCCCCGCCCGCGCGCGCTCAACGCCATCCCGACCGCGAGTGGCAGACCATGCCCGAGCGACCCCGTCGACGCCTCAACGCCCGGCAACTGCACCTTGCACGGATGCATGCCATACGCGCTATCAAGCTGCCCATACGTCGAAACGATGTCGTCGTACGCGAAGAACCCGCGAATCGACATCGCGATATACATGCACACCGCCGCGTGCCCCTTGCTCAACAAGAACCGGTCGCGCTCCGGATTCCGCAAGTCCGTCGGATCCACGCGCATCCCGTACTGGAACAACACCGTGAACACGTCAGCAGCCGACAAATCACCACCGATATGCACGGCCCCCTCGTACGAGCCGCACAGACCCAACAGCTTCTCGCGCAACTCGTACGCGAGACCCTCGAGCTCGGCGACCGTCGGCCGCGTTGCCGTCGTCGATACCTGGTTCTCCAAGACTGCTCCTCTTCGACGCGTGTCTGATCCTCGGCTCAGTGCGAAGCGGTGCGTCAGCGTTGGCGTCGACCGCGTTGCGAGCCTTTCGGAGTCAGCAGCGTAACCCGATTGCGTTTACAGGTAAACCCTTTCGCTCGAGAATGTTTACCTGCAAACTGAGAGGTCGGGGCTGCCGTGCCGACGGCCTGGCCACAACGGCCACGGATGCGCGGAATCGGAGCTTCCCGAGCGGTTCGGAATCGGGGCATCCTGCCCAACCGCACTAGGCTCGACGCACTGCCGGGCGCATCGACGAGGAGGCCACGTGACCGATCCCGCGGCTGCTCGCGTTCCGCCGGGGCACGACGAGACGCCCGGCGACGGCTGGCCGGATACCGGGAGCCCTGGCGATGGCTGTCCTGACGTCGACGACCCCGGCGCCGCGCACATCCCGCCAGGGGCGCTCACCGAGCCGATCGCCGAGACAATCGACCCGGACGACTTCATGCCGCGACTCGTCGCCCTGCTGTCGAACAAGCTCGTGTGGCGCGAATCGCGCCTGCTGCGCGCGCGCTTCGACCTCGGCACGAATGACTGGCGCGTGATCTCGGCGCTCGCCCTTCGCCCCGGTTCGAGCCTCACGACGATCGCCGAGTACATCGCGGTCAACAAGGCGATCATCTCGAAGAGCGTCACGACGCTCATCGCGCGCGACCTCGTGGTCGGGTCGGATGCGCCGGGACGTTCGCGTCCGCTGTATCTGACGGCCGCCGGGGCCGACATGCATGACCGGATGCTGCCGCTTTCGCTGAGCGGGCAGGAGTACGTGCTCGAGGGCCTCGCGACCGAGCGCGTCACCGACTTGAACACGCTGCTGCGCGAGCTGCTGGCGCGGACGGATGACGAGGGGTTCCGCAACCCGTCTGGGCTGTAGACGCCGCCGATCCCTGAGCTGCGTCGAAGGCTCTCTGAGCCCGTCGAAGGGTCGTCGCGCCGGCGCGTGCTGCGGCCCGAAACGCGAACGCGTCTCCCGGCGCGGCCGTGAGGCCGCACCGGGAGACGCGTTGTCGATACGGGCGCTAGTGCGCCATCGAGGCGAGCGCCTCGGGGTCGAGCTTCGAGATCGAGTGGGTGTCTTGGAACGCCCGGATTCCCTCGATGCCCTGCTCACGGCCCATGCCCGACGCGCGCATCCCACCGAACGGGGCGCGCAGATCGAGGCGCGTGGCCCCGTGGTCATTGGTCCACACGTAGCCACACACGAGCTGCGCGCCGACACGACGCGCTGCCACGGGATCGGCCGACCAGACCGAGCCCGCGAGCCCCGCCCACGTGTCGTTCGCGAGCCGGACGGCCTCGTCCTCGGTATCGAACGGGACGATCGGGATGACCGGGCCGAACTGCTCCTCGGTCACGACCCGCAACGACGGGTCGGCGTTCACCACGAGCGCGGGACGCACCCAGTTGCCGCCCTCCAGATCCCCACCAGGCAGCTCGCCGAACTCCCGCACATCAGCGCCCGCGTCCTTGGCTTCCTGGATGATCGTGTCGACGAACTCCTTCTGCGCGGGCTGGTGCAGCGGCCCCATCGTGGTGCCCTCATCGAGGCCGTACCCGAGCTGCACCTTGCCGAGTCGCTCTTCGAAGCCCGTCACGACCTCGTCGAGCCGCGACCGGTGCACGAACACGCGCTTCGCGTTCATGCAGATCTGCCCCGTCGAGTCATACACGGCCGCGAACAGCCGATCGAGGTGCTCGTCATCGATGATCGCGTCCTCGAGCATGACGGCCGCGTCGTTGCCGCCGAGCTCGAGCGTGACGCGCGTGAGCGACGTCGACGCCATCTCCATCATCTTCTTCCCGCCGCCCACAGACCCGGTGAAGCACACCTTCGCGATGTCCTCGTTGGCGATGAGCTTCGACATGTTCTTGTCGTCGCCCGTGACGACGTTGAGCACGCCGGCCGGCAGCTTCTCGGCCACGCGCTGCACGACGCGCGTGGTCGCGAGCGGTGCCGAGGGCGGCGGCTTCACGATCGCCGTGTTCCCCGCGAGCAACGCTTGGGGCAGCGCGGCAGCGAGAATCGCGATCGGCCAGTTGAACGGCACGATGATCGTCGTCACGCCAAGCGACTGGTAGGTCACCTCGGTCTCGGTCGGGATCGCTCCCATCACCGCCGGCAGCGTCGTCGATCCCTCGACCTGGTCCGCGATCGACAGCGCCAAGTTCCAGCGCAGCTCGAACACGAGCGCGTCGATCCACGCCTCCATGCGAATCTTGCCGTTCTCCTGCGACAGCACCGCGGCATCCGTGTCACGCTCATCAGCGATACCAGCGATCGCTGCCGCCATCGCCTCCGCGCGCTCTGCCGCGGACAGGCCCGACCATGCCGGATACGCGGCCTTCGCCGCCGCGACCGCGTCGAGCACGTCCGCTTCCGATGCCGACGCCGCCTCACCGACGATCACGCCAGGCTTCGCGGGATCCGCGACCGAGAGCACCTCATCCGTGAAACGCTCCACACCGCCGATGTAGAGGCCCGTCCGGACCTCGCCAGTTGCTTCTGTCATTTCGACACCTCTCTGTGTGACCGGGACTCTTCTGGGGGTCACCCGCCGACCATCGAAGCACGCCGTGTCGGCGGCTTGCTGGCGATGGGCCCATCCTGCGGGACGCGAGATCAAGTTGCGCGCGCACGGTCGATACGCGCGCGGATCTCCGACGATCTCGTCGACAATCCTGCCCGCCCCGCTATTCTGTGGCAACAGCACTTCATGCGGGCGGTACAGCCCGGCACCGCTCGAAACCGCCGCTCGCAAGACGGGAGCTTCATGACCACTTCGACGCCGCAGACAGGCGGTCCCCGCCCCGAGCATCCCGAATCGCTCGCTGCCGCGGGCCCTGGCACGGCGGATGGGGCGGCGGAGTCGACCGGCACCGCCGCCGCGACTGGGCCGACCGGAGCGACGCCGACGGTCGATGAGCTGACCGACCGCATTCGCAGTGCGATCCTCGCCGGCGAGTTCGCGTCGCAGCAGCGGCTCATCGAGGCCGATCTCTCTGCGCGCTACGAGGCCACGCGGGCCGCTGTGCGTTCGGCGCTGTTGACGCTCACGGGCGAGGGGCTCGTCGAGCGCCAGCCGAACCGGGGCGCACGCGTGCGAGCGATCTCAGTGCGCGAAGCCGTCGAGATCGCCGAGGTGCGCATTGGCCTCGAGTCCCTGTGCGCGCGCAAGGCCGCGGAGCTCGCGACCGACGACGACATCACCGGACTGCGCGAGTTGCGCGCTGCGATCGAGGATGCCGTGGCGGCCGGGCGGCTGCTCGAGTACGGCGAGCTCAATCGCGAGCTCGACCGCCGTCTGCGCCGCATGAGCCGGCACGAGACGGCGTCGGCCCTGCTCGAGCGCCTGATCGCTCAGTCGGCCAGGCATCAGTTCCGCCTCGCGTTCCACCCGGGCCGGGCCGCCGTCTCCGCCCTCGAGCACATCGCGATCATCGACGCGGTCGCCGCCCACGACCCCGACGCCGCCGAGGCCGCAACGCGCACGCACCTGCGCGGTGTCGTCGAGGTGCTCGCGGCGCAGCCCGGGCCGTAGTCCCTGGCGCCCGGATGCGCGGGGCCTCGCAGGGTGCTCGACTCGCGATTCGGCGAGAAAGAGAGCAATCTCTGAGAAGTCACTCGAGAAACGAGCGCCTGCATCGCAGCCGTCACCTGGAGCGCGACCGCACCGAAAACCGCGACCGCGGCTCCGACCGAAGCCGAAGCCACCGCATCCAAGGAGCAGAAATGCAGATCACCGCAGCCGTCGCCGACCACGTCGGAGCGCGCATCGAACTCGAGCAGCTCGAGCTCGACGAGCCCGGCCCACTCGAGGTGCGCGTGCGCCTCGTCGCCACTGGCGTCTGCCACACCGACACCATCACCCGCGACGGCGACCTGCCGCTGCCCCTGCCGGGCGTGCTCGGCCACGAGGGCGCCGGCGTCGTCGACGCGATCGGCGAGGGCGTGCGCGACGTCGCCGTCGGCGACCACGTCGTCATGGGTTGGGCGTACTGCGGCGTGTGCCGCAACTGCCGCCGCGGCGAGCCGAAGTACTGCGAGCAGACCGGCGCGGCCGTCGCATCCGGCGTTCGCTTCACCGGCCCCAAGGCCGGCGAGAGCGCCTACACGCGCGGGGACGGCTCCCCGATCTCGGGTCATTTCTTCGGCCAGTCGTCGTTCGCGACCTACTCGATCGCGCTCGCGACGTCGCTCGTCAAGGTCGACAAGGCCGCTCCGCTCGAACTGCTCGGGCCACTCGCCTGCGGGATCGGCACCGGGGCGGGCGCCGTGCTCAACACGGCGAAGCCCGAGCCGGGCGAAACGATCGTCGTGTTCGGCGCCGGCGCCGTCGGGCTCGCCGCCATCATGGCCGCTCGCAGCACTGCGGCGGCCGCGATCGTCGCGGTCGATCTGCACGAATCCCGCCTCGAGCTCGCAACGAAGTATGGCGCGACCGCGGTCGTCAACGGGCGCGACGCCGACGCGAACGAGAAGATCCTCGCGGCGTGCGGGGGTCGCATCGACTACGCCATCGAGTGCACCGGCGCCATTCAGGTCGTCGAGCAGGCGGTCGGCCTGATCGGGTTGCTCGGAACCGTGATCCTCGTCGGCGGGGCTCCCGCAGGGTCGTCCTTCGGCGTCGAGCACCAGCCCGCGCTCTGGGGGAAGAACATCGTCGGCACGCTTGGCGGCAGCTCTTCGAGCGCGGAGTTCATCCCCGCCCTCATCACGCTGCACCAGCAGGGCCGGTTCCCGTTCGACGAGCTCACGAAGTTCTACGAGCTCTCCGAGATCGAGACCGCGATCGCCGACAGCCTTTCGGGCGACGTGATCAAACCGATCGTGCGCATCTCAGCGGCGTAGCGGTCGAACTCAGGCCCTCCGCTGGGAGCCCATGCGAGGGGGCGGCCGCCGACGGCGAACGGGCACGGCCCGGCCGGCAGCTCGCCGACCGGGCCGTGCCCGTTCGCTCGTTCGATTAGCCGAAGGACTCGACGTTGTCGAAGCCCGTGCCGTTGTACTTCTGCACGATCACCGACGAAACGGCGGGCTGGCCGTCCTCCGTCGTGTTGACCGCGGTGCCGTCAAGCATGAGCGGCGCCTGGAAATCGCTGATGTTCATCAGGTTCTCCATGAAGTTGGCGCGCGTCGGCTCAGTCATGCTCTCGAAGGCCTGCTGCAGGGTCGCGCCGACCATGTAGCTCCACATGCAGTGCGGGAACTGGGGAACGCCCTCCTGGCTCGTGTACTCGCCGATGTCGTCGAGGAACTTCTGCACGTCCTCATCGTCGTCGTACTCGGGCGAGGCCGGGGCCTTCGCGAACGACACCGAGTACACGCCAGGGAATGCGTCTGCGCCGGCCGGCTCGAGGATCGCTCCTGGGCTCGACGTGTTCGACGGCTGGAACCAGCTCGGGCTCCAGCCCAACTGCTTCGCCTGCTCCATCGCGGTGATCACGAGGGGGGTGATCGACATGGCGTTGAAGATCACGTCGGCGTCTGTCGCCGCGAGCTCGGTGATCTGCGCGTTCACATTCGTGTCGGTCGCCTCGTAGGTGGTCTCGCCCACGATCTCGATGTTCGCCGAGCCCTCGACGGCGGTCTTGAACCCCTCGACGTACCCTTCGCCGAAGTCGTCGTTCTGCGAGAGGATCGCGACCTTGAGGTCGTCGTCAGATCCTGCGAGCAGCTCGCCGAACGCCTGACCCTCGTTCTGGTAGATCGGCACGAAGCCGAGCTGCCACGGGCTGCCCTCACGATCGCTGAAGATCGGGTCGCCCGTCTGCACGAGCACCTGCGGCACCTCATCTGAGATGGCCGCGTCGAGGTAGGCGCGATTGGTCGGCGTGCCGAGACCCGAGGTCATCGCGAAGACCTCGCCCTTGAGCTGGTCGTAGTTCGCGCGAGCCTGCTGCGGGTCGTACTGGTCATCGAGCGCCTCGATGTTGACCTGGCGAGTCTGGCCGTCGCCGAACGTCACGCCGCCGTCGGCGTTGACCCCGCCGAAGTACGCAGTGATGCCGTCGACGGTGCAGTTCCCTGGCCCGGCGGTTCCGCCGCTGAGCGGCGTCGTAATGCCGAGCGTGATGGAGTCGTCGGTGATGCCGGGGCTTGCTTCCCCGCCTTCACCGCCACCACCGCGTGCGCAGCCGGTGAGCGCGAGTGCCGCCGCCGAAGCGAGGGCGACGCCGCTGAGGAGCGCTCTGCGTCCCTTCCGAATGTTCATCCTGGATTCCTAACTTTCTGGGGTTGCGTCGTCGTCCGAGGCCCGCGACGGTGCGTCGCCCTCGGCCGAAGACTCCATTGACGATGAGGTGGTGCGGTTCCTGCTCGATGTTCCACCGGATCCTGCGCTTGCGCCGGATGCGCCGGGTGCGTTCGCTGCCCCAGCGCCGGAGGCCGTGGCGACGCCCGCATCCGCGCCCGGACGACTGTCGCCGCTCCGGCCTCGGCGCAGTAGCCGCCTGACCACCCGCGGCAGCGAGACGACGCCTCCCGGCAGGAGGAACAGGACGACGAGCAGCACGATGCCCTGCAGCAGAGCGGTCGCGCCTGGCGCGAAGCTGTTGATCCAGTCGGGCACGAACACGTAGTAGACGCCGCCGATGAGGGCCCCCACGATGCTGCCGGCCCCGCCGACGACCATCGCGGCGAGCAGCTCGATCGAGTGCCCGAACGCGAGCGTCTCTGGCGACGTGAACTCGATGACGAACATGTAGAGGAATCCGGCGAGGCCGCCGACAATCGACGCGACGGTGAAGGCGAGCACCTTGGTGCCGTACGGGGAGATGCCCATCGATTTCGCGGCATTCTCGTTCGCTTTCACGATCGCGAATGCGCGTCCGTACTTGCCTCGCACGAGGTTGCGCACGAGGAGGAAGGCGAGCGCGGCGATGACGAGCACGACGTACAGCTGCCACTGGTCCTTGTAGAGCCCGGCCGCCTCGACCCACTCCGGCGGGTTCGAGAATCGCGACGAGACGCCTTGTGAGCCGCCCGTGAATTCGCTGAGCCGCTTGGCGAGCGGCACGCCGATGATCGGCAGCGCGATCGTCACCATCGCGATCGCGAGCCCGCCGAGGCGCGCCGCGGGCAGAGCGATCAGATAGCCGACGATCCCGGGGATGATCATGCTCAGCAGGAACGTCAGGACGATATTCCACTCCTGATTCGCCCCGTAGGCAGTGATGTAGGCACCGAGACCCACGAAGAAGATCTGGCCGAGCGACACCTGGCCGGTGTAGCCCATGACCACGTTGAGGCCGAGCACCGCCACGGCGTACACGCCGATGCGCGCGAGCGTGAGGTTGACGATCTCCGGCAGCACGAGGGGCAGCACGATCGCGAGGATCGCGACGACGGCGATGACGACGGGAATGAACCAGCGCTGCCGCGTGAGGCCGCGCATCCCCCCGCCGTTGCCGCCGGTCGGCGCGGCCGTGCCGAGCACGGTGGTGTTGAGCTTGGGAGTCGAGTTCGCCATTAGACGCGCACCACCGATTTCTTCCCGAACAGGCCCTGCGGTCGGATCAGCAGCACCAGGAACACGAGGATGAACGGCACCGCGATCTTCAGGTCGTGACCGATGAAGCCGACGTAGACCGCGGTGAGGTTCTCGAGCACGCCGATGAGCCAGGCCGCGACCACGACGCCGATCGGACTCGACAGGCCGCCGAGGATGACGGCCGCGAGGGCGTAGACGAGGATGCCGTCCATCATGCCGGGCGTGAGGGAGAGGGTCGGCGCCACGAGCGCGCCGGCGACGGCGCCGAGCGCTGCCGCGAGGCCCCAGCCGGCCATGAGCAGGCGCCCGACCGGGAGGCCGGAGAGCGCCGCAGACTGCGGGTTGACCGACACGGCGCGAAGCGCAAGCCCGAACTTCGTGCCGCGCAGCACGAGCTGCAGCACGATCATGATCGCGACGATCGTGAGGATCGTGCCGATCGACCGCACGCTGATGCCGGCGCCGGCGACCTGAATCGACGTTCCGGGGAACAGCGAGTCCATGAGTTGGTTGTTGTACGACCAGATCACGCCGCACAAGCCGGTGATGAGGGTGAGCAAGCCGATCGTCGCGACGATCGCCGTATCGGGGTCGCCCCGCTCGAAGCGCCGCATGAGCAGGCGCTCGATGACGGCGCCCATGAGGAACGACAGCACCATCGCGATGAGGATCGCGAGGATGAGCGGGACTCCGAGTCCCTGGAACCACCAGGCGAGATACGCCGAGAGCACGGCCATGCCGCCCTGGGCGAAGTTGATCATGCCGGTGGCCTGGTTGACGAGCACGATCGCGAGCGCGAGTGCCGCGTAGATCGAGCCGAGCGAGAGGCCGTCGACGACGAGCTGAAGGAATGTACCCAACGGTCAACCTCCCAGGTATGCGCGACGGATCTCGTCCATCGACTTGAGTTCTTCGGATGTTCCCGTCAACACGCTGCGGCCCGTCTCGAGCACCGTGGCGCTTTCGACGAGGCCGAGCGCGAGGTTCGCGTTCTGCTCGACGACGAGCATCGCGATGCCAGATTCACTCCGCAAGCGCGCGATCGCCCGGTAAACGGACTTCGCCGTGCTCGGCGCAAGGCCGAGCGAGGCCTCGTCGAGCATGAGCAGCTTCGGCCGCGCCATGTAGGCGCGGGCGATGGCGAGCATCTGCTGCTCGCCGCCGGAAAGCGCCGACCCCGCGGACGTGTAGCGCTGCTTGAGGTTGGGGAACAGCTCGAGCAGGTAGTCGATGTCCTCCTGGATCTTCGCGCGGTCCTTGCGCAGGTACGCGCCCGTGCGAAGGTTCTCCTTCACGCTGAGGTCGGTGAAGGTTCCACGCCCCTCCGGCACGTGTCCGATACCGAGGTGCGCGATCTGATCCGGGCGCATCCCGCGAATCTCGCGCCCCTCGAAGGTGATGCGGCCACCGGTGCGCAGCATGCCGCTGATCGCGCGCAGCGTGGTCGTCTTGCCCGCGCCATTCGCGCCGAGGATACCGACGGCGCCGCCATCGGGGACGCTCAGCGAGACGCCGTCGACGACCTGCACTGGGCCGTACGAGGCGGTGACGTCTTCGAGTTCAAGCAGCGTCATCTGCCTCGTCCTTTCCGAGGTACGCCTCGACGACTCGCGGATCTGCCTGCGCCTCGGCCGCCGTGCCCTCCATGAGCTTCGCGCCGTGGTCGAGCACCACGACACGGTCGGTCAGGACGGAGATGAGGCCCATGTTGTGCTCGACGATGATCACCGTGATGTCGTCGTCGTCGCGGATGTCGCGCACCGTCTGGACCAGCTGCTCGACCTCGGAGTGGGGCAGACCGGCCGCCGGCTCGTCGAGGAGCAGCAGCTGCGGCTGCGACATGAGGGCGCGGCACAGCTCGACGGTCTTGTGCAGGCCGTGCGAGAGCTCGTCTGCCGTGTTGTCGATGGCCCATCCGAGGCCCGTTCGCTCGAGCAGGGCGCCGGCTTCGGCGCGCAGCTTGCGCTCGCCGCGCCACGTGCGCGGCAGGCGGGCCGCCCACTCGACCGGACCGCCCGGCAGCCTGGTGTGCGCGCCGAGCATGACATTCTCGAGCACGGTCGCGTGCAATTGCAGGCCAGGATGCTGGAAGGTGCGTGCCAGCCCGCGCTTCGCGAGCGTCGACGGCCTGGCGCCGGCGATCTCTTCGCCGTCGAGCGTGATCGAGCCGCCGTTCGGCTGATAGTGACCGCTGATGCAGTTGAACAGCGAGGTCTTGCCGGCCCCGTTCGGGCCGACGAGCCCGAGGATCTGGCCGGGTTCGACGTCGAAGCCGACCCGGTTAAGCACAGTGATCACACCGAAGCGAAGGGAGACAAC
>JBQDJW010000026.1:11628-12243 GCA_052086425.1 Pseudoclavibacter sp.
ATCGTGCCGCCATTGAGCACCTTTCAACGTTTCCGCGCATCCATGCGGGGGCGAGGCGGCCGTCGGTGGTCACCCCGGGGGTCAGAATCGGGTGATTCGTCGCACGGTACTCCATTGTCAACGAAATTGGCGCGAACCCTTGACGGATCGACAATTCGATGCAGATGCGTAACCGTGCCGGCCGGATGCTCGCTCGCGTTCGCGAGGTTCGCCAGCGTTTCGCGGGCATCCGGGTAAGCGGTCTCAAGCTACGCCCACCCGACGGCGCTGCGAGGGCACACGTCCGTTGAATGGACATCGAACGGCGTGGCGATCTAGGTTGATGGCATGGCGAGAGGTTCGGCCGGGCGATCGGCGCTGCAGCAGCACCTGCGCGTGCTCGACGCGTTCGACGCCCTCAACCCGACCCGCACGTTGACCGAGATCACGCGGGTGACCGGAATGCCGCACTCGACGGCGCATCGCATCGTGACAGAGCTCGTGCATGAGCGACTGCTCGAGCGCGGGCCGGAGCGCACCTACCGGCTCGGCCTGCGGCTCTGGGAGTACGGGGCGCGAACGCCGGGGGTCGTCGGCCTGCGCGAGGCGGCGCAGCCGTGGATCGCCGCCGCGAAC
>JBQDJW010000027.1:0-955 GCA_052086425.1 Pseudoclavibacter sp.
AGACCGGCACATCTTCGGCTACACGATCTTCAACGACTGGTCGGCGCGTGATCTGCAGCTCATCGACATGCGGATGCGTCTCGGCCCCGCGAAGGGCAAGGACTTCGCGAACTCGCTCGGCCCGTGGATCGTGACCCGCGACGAGGTGGACGACCGCATCGACGACGACGGGTTCCTGCACCTCGAGGCGGAGGTGTCGGTCAATGGCACCGTGACCGGCCGCGACCTCGTGTCGAACATGTCGTGGACGTTCCCGGAATTGATCTCGTACGCCTCGCGGGCCTCGGTCGTCTCGGCGGGCGACGTCATCGGGTCCGGGACCGCCGGCAACGGCGGTTGCCTCGCCGAGTTGTGGGGACGCGCCGGCGGGCTCCTCTCGCCCCCGCCACTCGTCGAGGGCGACGAGGTCGTCATGCGCGTCGAGCGGCTCGGCGAACTGCGCGGAATCGTCGGCCCAGTGAGGACCGAACCCGCCGCCATCCCGGGCGGACGCCGCCGCGCGAAGCCACGTCCGCGGTCGCGCTGACGTGACTGCCGCCCGCGGACATGAAGTGGTGGCGGTTTCGAGAAGGAACCCCGTGCGTTCCCTCGTGCGTCGCGACGAGCCGGCCGGTGTGCGGATCAGCGTCGCCTACTGAGACGCGTTCGGCTCGCCATCGCCGTCAGCGGTGTGTCGATTGCCCGCAGCGAAGCGCTCGACAGAGGTCGCCTGTTCGGCGAGGCGCCGCAGCGCGAGGAGGAGCGGACCCGCGAGCGCGGTTCCGAGCACGACGTAGCGCACGGTCTCGGTCGGGTCGTCGATGGGGATGTTCGCGATCTCGGCTTCGGCGATCCGCCGCGCGCTCGTGAGGTAGGCGTTCATGACCTCGGGCGGCACCTCGAAGTCGGCGCTGTGGATCACGGAGAGCGCGCCGGCCACTTCGGTGATGCGCTCCGGTGCGCAGGTCTCGGAATC
>JBQDJW010000027.1:965-6221 GCA_052086425.1 Pseudoclavibacter sp.
GGTCGGTCGCCTCGGCCATCGCAGCATCTGAAGGTGTGCCCTCGAACGGAGCGATCGCCTCGTGCGCGACGGCCAAGAGGTCCGTCGCCTCGCCCGGCGGGTCGTCGAGCGCTGTGAGCACCGACTTCGCGCCCGAGATGCCGACCCCCGCGTCGACGAGCGCCCGGATGACGCGCAGTCGGCGCACGTGGTCGTCACCGTACGTCGCCTGCGTGCGCGAGGTGCGCTCGCCCTGGGGGAGGAGTCCCTCCCGCACGTAGTACTTGATCGTCGCGACGGGGACTCCCGACGTCGCGGATAACTCGGCCATGCGCATCCGGTGATTCCTCCTTGATTTAGATAGTAGCGCGACCTAAACTAGATAGCGTAACTATCGTTAAAGGGGAGAAGACCATGGCGAAGATCGTTCAGGGTCGCATGACCCACGACTACGAGGGCGAACTCGTGGTGTTTCACATCGGAATGACGCTCAATCGGTGGTGGCGGCCCGACAAGTGGCTGCCCGTGTTCTTTCAAATGCCGCCGATGCTGCGCGAGTTGGCGTCCGACCCGGAGTCAGGGCTGCTCGGGTTCGAGATACTGCTCGGCGGGAAGGGGCCGTACATCGTGCAGTACTGGTCGTCCGCTGAGAAGCTCTACGCATATGCGGCGGCGTCGAGCCGCGCACATCGCCCGGCCTGGGCGAAGTTCAACGCGATGGCCCGCAAATCACCCGGCGCGGTCGGGATCTGGCACGAGACGTACCTCGTCGACCGCGCAGAGACGTTCTACGGCGGCACACCGCCGTTCGGCCTCGGCAAGGCGACCGCGTTGCGAGCGGTTGGCAAGCGCCACAGCACGGCGCGGGCACGGTTCGCCGACGGGGCGACTCGCGCGGCGGCGGGCTAAGCGCCCTCGACGACCACGCGGTAGCGCTCGATGAGCTCGGCGGTCGCCGCCTTCCAGTCGTAGCCGGCGACCTCGGCGCGGGCGCTCTCGGCGAGCTCGGCGCGCGTCGCGGAGTCGAGCAGGTCGGCGACCGCGGCGGCGAACGGCTCGGTGTGCTTCGCGGATTCGGCGTCGGCGCCTGCGTCGACCCCGGGACCGGGCTCGGTCGGCGCGGCTGCAACGACGCTCGTGGCGAGCCCAGTTGACTCGGCGGCCGCGGCGCGATCCGCCATCGCGACGTCGTCTGCCCGCACCAGTCGGCCAGCGGGCGAACCCGAGAGCAGCTCGATGCTCGCGGGCGACTCGATCGCGACGACGGGGGTGCCGGTCGCGAGCGACTCGAGCATGACGAGCCCGAGCGTCTCGGTCCTCGACGGGAAGACGAAGACATCGGCCTCTCGATACGCCTCCGCCAGTGCGTCGCCCCGCAGCGTGCCGCGGAATTCGGTGCCCGTCCCCGCGAACGCCGCCTCGAGGCGCTCGCGGTCGGGGCCGTCGCCGACGAACACGAGCCGCACCGAGCCCGTGCGCGCGAGCGGCACCAGGCGCGTCAGCCCCTTCTCGTCGGCGAGGCGGCCGACGCAAATGGCCACAGGCGGCGTCGTGCTTCGGGGTGACGCAGCCGGGGATTCCTGGTCTGGTGCCGCCGCGCCTACGACGTCTCGGGCGAGCCGGGCCCGCTCTCCCGCCTCGAAGAAGTGCCGCTCGACCGCTCGCCGCCACAGTTGCGCATCCGGAATACCGTTCGCCGCGAGCAGGCGCTGCGAGTGCTGCGACGTGACGAGATGGAGAGCGGTATGGCTGTCGATGCGCCGCAGGAGCGCCCAGAACGTCGGCACGATCCAGGTCAGGCTGTACGAGCGGGCGTATGCCGCGACGTCGGTGTGGAACGACGCGACGAGCGGCTTGTCGAGCCGGCGCGCGGCCCGAACTCCCTCGATGCCGAGCAGCACCGGGTTGACGACGTGCACCAAGTCGGGGTCGAACCGTCGAATCGCCCGCATGGTGGCGGGCGACGGCAGGCCCCACGGCTCGCCGCCGTACACGAACGGAAACCTGATCGTCGCCACGCGGGCGCCGCGCACGTTCGCGCGTTGTCGGCGCGGGACCGGGCGCCGTCCCCTGGCGACCCGGGGCGCCACGACGAGCACCTCGTGCCCGGCGGCGGCGAGCTCGTCGACCGTCGAGGCCAGGCGCGTGACGACGCCGTTGACCTGCGGTTCCCAGACCTCGGTCACATACGCGATGCGCATAGGGGGTGGCGGGGCGGTGCGCGCTAGCTCGCGGCGGCGGTCGCGCTCGACTCGCCTGCCGCATCCGCCTCGCTCGCCTCGGCGACGGGCGAACCCGCCGCGGCATCGATCGGCGCGCCGGCCTCGACCTGCTCGCCCGTCTCGACGGCCGAGAGGCCGCCGTGCCGCGTTCGCCACTGCGACCGCGCCGGGATCTTCGTGAAGTCGACCCGGTCGTGATACTGCTCGGCGATCGACGCGACCTCGCGCAGCAGGCCCGCCTCGAGGGTCTTCGGCGTGAGGCCCAGCTGCAGCAGGTGGTCGTTGGCGACGAACAGATCGTTCTCGGCGTCTTCGTTGCGCGGGTTGTCGACGAAGTCGATCTCGGCGCCCGTCATCGACGCGACGAGCTTCGCGAGGTCGCGCACGCGGTGCGTCTCGGTCATCTGGTTGAAGATGCGCACCCGCTCGCCCGCCTCGGGCGGGTTCTCGACCGCGAGCCGCAGGCACTCCACCGTGTTCTGAATGTGGATGAACGCGCGCGTCTGCCCGCCGGTGCCGTGCACCGTGAGCGGGTGGCCGACGGCCGCCTCGACGAGGAATCGATTGAGCACCGTGCCGTAATCGCCGTCGTAGTCGAACCGGTTCACGAGGCGCGGGTCGAGCTCGGTCTCGTCGGTCTGCGTGCCCCACACGATGCCCTGGTGCAGGTCGGTCACGCGCAGCTTGTCGTTCTTGGCGTAGAACGCGAGCATGAGCTGATCGAGCGTCTTCGTCATGTGGTAGACGCTGCCTGGGTTCGCGGGGTGCAGGATCTCGCGCTCCACGAGGTTGCCATCGGCATCGGGGATGCCGACCGTGAGGTAGCCCTCTGGAATCGTCGCGCCCGTCGTGCCGTAGCCGTACACGCCCATGGTGCCGAGGTGCACGATGTGCGGCTGCACGCCGGTTTCGACGCTCGCGGCCAGCAGATTGTGGGTCGCCGCGACGTTGTTCTCGACCGTGTAGCGCTTGTGCGACGAACTCTTCATCGAGTACGGGGCCGCGCGCTGCTCGGCGAAGTGGATCACCGCATCCGGCCTGATGGATGCGATGGTCTCGACGAGCCTGTCGTACTCCTTCGCGACGTCGAGCGAGATGAAGCCGATCTCGCGGCCCGTCACCTCGCGCCATGCGGCGATGCGGCCATCGACCGACTCGATCGGCGTCAGCGATGTCACGCCCAACTCGTCGTCGATCTCGCGGCGCGAGAGATTGTCGGCGATCACGACCTCGTGATCGGCCGCGGACAGATGCAATGCGGTCGGCCACCCGCAGAAGCCGTCACCGCCAAGGACAAGTACTCGCACGTTCCGCACCTTACGGCACGCTCGTAACAGCGCGTGCCAGGGCCGAGGGGCAGGCGGTCCGGTGCGGCGCCCGCTCGCTCTCGCGCGCGCGAAACGCGAGTGGCGCATCCGCCGGTAGACTCTCGCGAGTGTCAAAGGTATTGAGTGCTCTTCCCGTCGGCGAACGCGTCGGCATCGCTTTCTCCGGAGGTCTTGACACCTCCTGCGCCGTCGCGTGGATGCGCGAGAACGGCGCGATTCCCTGCACCTATACCGCAGACATCGGGCAATACGACGAGCCCGACATCGACTCGGTTGCCGGCCGCGCCGGCACGTACGGCGCCGAGCTCTCGCGCCTCGTCGACGCGAAGGGCCCGCTCGTCGAGGAGGGCCTCGTCGCGCTGCAGTGCGGTGCGTTCCACATCCGCTCGGGCGGCAAGACCTACTTCAACACGACGCCGCTCGGCCGCGCCGTGACGGGCACCATGCTGGTGCGCGCCATGAAGGAGGACGGCGTCGACATCTGGGGCGACGGGTCGACCTACAAGGGCAATGACATCGAGCGGTTCTACCGCTACGGCCTCATGGCCAACCCAGACCTGCGCATTTACAAGCCGTGGCTCGACTCGCGCTTCGTGCGCGAACTCGGCGGCCGCCAGGAGATGAGCGAGTGGCTCGTCGCCCGCGGGTTCCCGTACCGCGACTCGGCCGAGAAGGCATACTCGACCGACGCGAACATCTGGGGCGCGACGCACGAGGCCAAGAAGCTGGAAGACCTCGACGCGTCGGTCGAGCTCGTCCAGCCCATCATGGGTGTCGCCGCCTGGCGCGACGACGTCGAGGTCGCTCCGGAAGTCGTCTCGGTTCGCTTCGAGGGCGGTCGCCCCGTCGCGATCAACGGCGTCGAATACCCGGATCCGGTCGCGCTCGTCTACGAGGCGAACGCGATCGGCGGCCGCCACGGGCTCGGCGTCTCGGATCAGCTCGAGAACCGCATCATCGAGGCGAAGTCGCGTGGCATCTACGAGGCGCCGGGCATGGCGCTGCTCTACATCGCCTACGAGCGTCTGCTCAATGCGATCCACAACGAAGACACGATCGCGAACTACCACAACGAGGGGCGCCGCCTTGGCCGCCTCATGTACGAGGGTCGCTGGCTCGACCCGCAGTCGCTCATGCTGCGCGAGTCGCTGCAGCGCTGGGTCGGCTCGGCCGTCACCGGCGAGGTCACGCTGCGCCTGCGTCGCGGCGACGACTACACGATCCTCGACACGACCGGGCCCGCGCTGAGCTATGCGGCCGAGAAGCTCTCGATGGAGCGCGTCGGCGACGCCGCCTTCGGCCCTGACGACCGCATCGGCCAGCTCACGATGCGCAACCTCGACATCGCCGACTCGCGCCAGCGCCTCGAGCAGTACGCGGCGCAGGGCATCATCGGCGGCCCGACCGCCGACCTCGTCGGCAAACTCGAGAGCGGACGCGCGGCCCACATCCTCGGCGCCGCATCGCCCGTCTCGCCGTCGGATGCGGCTCAGGGACGCGCGACGGACGCGGCGTCGGAGAGCGCCGCGTTCGACTCCGGCACCGACTGAGGCTCGCGCCGGCCCTCTTGCTGGCTTCCCGGCGCGCCGGCTCGCTTGCCTCGCGCCTCCGACACGCCGGGGTGCGCTTCGGCCCCGCGTCTGGTGGTCAGTTGTGGCCCGGGTGGGTCGCCCAAACCGGGCCCACAAACCACCCCGGGCGCGGGGGGGGGGGGGCCACGGGGCGGC
>JBQDJW010000027.1:6231-12047 GCA_052086425.1 Pseudoclavibacter sp.
CCCGGCCGTGGGGGGGGCGTCCCGGCCCGCGGGCGGGGTGGCGTCGCCCACCCCCCCGGGGGGGGGGCGGTGCGGCCCCGGGTGTGGTGGGATGTGGTGGCGGGCGGGGGCCGCCTTGCGGGGCACAACTGACCACCAGGGACGCGGAGGTGGGTGAGCCTCGGCGCGTCGCGCCGGTCGGG
Organism: Pseudoclavibacter sp.; assembly: GCA_052086425.1. Lineage (GTDB taxonomy): Bacteria > Actinomycetota > Actinomycetes > Actinomycetales > Microbacteriaceae > Pseudoclavibacter. The sequence continues at coordinate 6,414 of JBQDJW010000027.1, forward strand.
GTGCTGGCCGGCGCCCCTGGGCGATCGCGCCCGGCGGGTTGCTGCGAGGATTGGCGGATGCAGCTGGCGACGGCGTGGATGGTGCGGCACCAGGTGTCGCTGTACCTCGCCGCGCTCGCGATCGGTGGCGTGACGGGCCTCGCGTGGCCGCAGGTGGAGCATCCGGCCGCCATGGCGATCACGCCCGCCCTCGGGCTGCTGCTCTACGCGACGTTCGTCGGCGTGCCATTCGCCCGCATCGGTGGCGCGCTGCGCGACTGGCGGTTCCTCGCCATCCTGCTCGCGGTCAACTTCGTCGTCGTTCCGCTCATCGTTGCGGTGCTCTCGCGGGTCGTCGCGCACGACCGGGCGTTGCTCGTCGGCGTGCTGTTCGTGCTGCTGACGCCCTGCATCGACTACGTGATCGCGTTCGCGGGCCTCGCCGGCGGCGCGAGCGAACGGCTGCTCGCCGCCGCGCCCCTGCTTCTGCTCGGGCAGATGCTGCTCTTGCCCGTGTACCTGTGGATGTTCGTCGGCCCGGAGTTCGTCGCGAGCGTCGACCCCGGCCCGTTCGTCGAAGCCTGCCTGCTGCTGATCGTGCTGCCGCTGGTCGCGGCCGCGCTCACGCAGTTCGGGGCGAACCGGATGCGCGTGGTCGCGCGGGTGCGTGACGGCGCGGTCGGCGCGATGGTGCCGCTCATGATGCTGACTCTTGGGGTCGTCGTGGCCTCGCAGATCTCGCGCGTGGGGGAGCGGTTCGCGTCGCTTGCCTCAGTCGTGCCGGTGTTCGTCGTATTCGCGGTGATCATGACGGTGCTCGGATGGGCCGCGTGGCGAGCCGGGGCGAAAGCAGGGTGGCTCGACGTGGCGGGCGGGCGCGCGGTGCTCTTCAGCGGCGTGACCCGCAACTCGCTCGTCGTGCTGCCCCTCGTGCTCGCGCTGCCGGCCGAGTACGACCTCGCGCCACTCGTCGTCGTGACGCAGACGCTGGTCGAATTGCTCGTGATGGTCGCCCTCGTGCGGCTCGCGCCGCGCCTCGTGCGCACCCCGCGGACGGGGAGCGAGCCGGCCCCGCTCAGTGCCCCTTGAACGCCTCGTGCAGCCACCAGGCGCCGCCGTCCGACGCGATCTTCGCGTCGATGACGAGCGGCTTCGTCGGCCCCGACTCGAGCCACGCGCGCACCGGGTCGAGGTCGGCGACCGAGCGAACCGTGATGCCGTCGGCCCCGAACCCGCGCCCGATCGACGCGATGTCGGTGTCGGGGAAGGTGACCGCGCCCATGTCGGGACCGTCTGCCGAGGTGCTGCGGTCGCCCGCGGCAGCGCCGTCGCCGTCGCCACCTTCGCCAGCGGTTCCGCCCGAGCTCGCGCCGAAGTGGTGCACCTCGGCGCCGTACGCCGCGTCGTTGTAGACGATGACGACGAGCGGAACGCCGAGTCGCGCGACCGTCTCGAGCTCGGCGATTGCCATGAGGAAGCCGCCGTCGCCGGTGCCGAGCACGGGGAGACGCGTCGGCTGTGCGAGGGCCGCGCCGAGCGCGGTCGCGAGGCCGAGGCCGATCGACTGGAACGCCTGCGTGAACGCGAAGCCGTTCTCGTCGGGAACGCGCCGGTACGTGCTCGGGTAGCCCATGAAGTTGCCCGAGTCGATCGCGACCACGCGCTCGGCGGGCAGGAGCTCGTCGAGTCGTGCCGACAGGACGCGCGGGTCGAGGTGATCCGGCGTCGACAGATCGGGCGTCGGGGTGTCGCGCCAGCGGGCGCGCTCGGCGATGCGCGCGCGAACCATTTCGGTGCGATACCCGTTCGCGCGGTGGCCGCGATCCCGCAACTCGTCGGCGACCGAGCGGGCCGTCGCGGCGCTGTCGCCCAGAACGCCGAGGGTGACGGGGCGGTGCGCACCGAGCGCCTGGTCGTCGTCGTCGACCTGCACGACCTTCGCGCCCTCGCCGATGAGCACGCCCTGGCGCATGGTCCACATGTTGAGCGCGCAGCCGAAGCCGACGATGAGGTCGGCGTCGCCGATGAGCTCGGCGGCGAGCGGTGACGAGAAGCCGCCGGAGATGCCGAGCGAGAACGGTTCGCCCTCGAACAGGCCGTTCGCCACGGCCGAGGTGGCCACGAGCGCGCCGGTCTGCTCGGCGAGCTCGAGGAGCTCGCGCCGCGCACCGCGGCCCCCGCGACCCGCGACGAACACGGGCCGCTGCGCCACGGCGAGAAGGTCGGCGAACTGCCGGACGGCGGCCTCGCCGGGCCGCACGGGCTCTGGCGCGACCGGCGAAACGACGGCGTCGAGCATCGACGCCGGCACGCGCTGCGCCTGCACGTCGAGCGGCAGGTTCAACACGACCGCGCGGCGGCCGTCGCGTGAAGCACGGAAGGCGCGGACCGTGTCGCGCGCGGCGCTCTCGGCGCCGTGCACGCGATCCGACGACGCCCCGACGCTCCGGGCCAGCGCGGTCTGGTCCATCGCGAAGTTCGAGGTGACGGCAGCGCCCGCCGTTTCGGCCGCGAGCACGATGATGGGCGTTCGGCTCTTCGCGGCCTCGCCGATACCGGTCGTCGCGTTCGTGAGTCCGCACCCCTGGTGCACCGAGACAACCGCGACGGTGTCAGACATCCGCGCGTACGCATCCGCCGCCGTCGCGGCACCGCCCTCGTGCCTCGTGGCCGTGAACGGCACGCCTGCCGCCTGAAGCGCGTTGGTCACCTCGAAGTTGCCGCTGCCGACGACCCCGAACGCGTGGCCGACGCCGAGCTTGGCGAGCGCCCGGCCGACGAACTCGGCGACCGTGATCGTGGCGGAACCGCCCGCGGACTCGCCGGCGCCCGAGCGCCCGGACACTGGGTTCACTCGCCCGCCTCGTCGACGAACGCGAGTACGCGCGCCGGGCTCGCGGTGCCGCCGACGATCGGCAGGGGCGCGACCACGATGAGCGCACCCGTCGTCGGCAGTTGCGCGACGTTCTGCAGCGACGTGATGCCGTACCTGTCGTTGCCGAGCAGGTGATAGTGCGCCGGGAACGGCGGGTCGAGCTCGGCGCCGCGACCCGCGTCGATGCCGACCGTCTCGACGCCGAAGCCGGAGAGTTTGGTCTGCGTCGCGAGCCACTCGGCTGCCGCCGCCGTGATGCCGGGCGTATGCGAGCCGGAGTCGTCGAAGTTCAGGAACGCCTCTTTGTCGCCGGCGAAGCGATCCCAGCCACTGCGGTACAACAGCCACCCGTTCTCGGGGAGTGCACCGTTCGCGGCCTCCCAGGCCTCGAGGTCTGGCACGTCGAGCAGGTAGTCGGAGTCGCCCGCCACCTGCTCGGTGAGGTCGATGACCGCGGCGGGACCGACGAGACGGTCGACCGGGATGCTCGAGACGTCGTGCCCCTCCCGCCCGCTGATCCAATGAACGGGAGCGTCGATGTGCGTGCCGATGTGCTCGCCCGTGTGGATGTTGGCGTGTTTCCAGAACGGACCCGGCTCGTCGTACTCGCTGACGGTCTCGAGACGGAAGTCGATGAGGTTCGCGAACGGCTCGGGCAGGCGGAGCGTCGGGGTCTCGGACGATAGGGGGTTGGTGAGGTCGATGATCCGCACGGTGCCCCGTGCGAGGTCGAGCGCGAGCGTTTCGATGGTGGTCATCCGTGTCTCCTCGGTGTGCTGCGGCCGTCGCGGTGTCGCGCGGAGTGGTGCGGAGTCGTGTTCGCGCGATGGCACTAGCTTGCCAGCGACCCCCGACATCGCGGGAGCGCCGAGGCGCGAGGATCGCCTCCTCGTGGCGATCCGTCCGCTGCGTCAGCGTCTGGCGGCCGCGACCTCGCCGGGCCGACGCTGCCCGTCGACGCATCGACGAGGAGCCGGTCGAGTAACGTTTCCGTGCCGCCATTGCCCTCTTCCGGGCCAGGCGATTCGACGACGCCTGCCAATGGCGGCCGACGAGTGAGGAGGCAGATCATGAACAGCACGCCAACGCAGGCGCTGCGAGAGGCCCGCGATCGACTCGTCGACGTGCGCACCGACTACGACGCGGCCATCGGGCAGTTCGCCTGGCCCGACGTCGGGGCGACCTTCAACTTCGCGCACGACTGGTTCGACGCGATCGCCCGCGGCAACGAGACGCCCGCCCTCATCATCCTCGAAGAGGACGGCTCGCGCCGCAGCTACACGTTCGATGAGCTCGCCAGGCGCTCGGACCTTGTTGCGGTGCTGCTGCGCGATCAGGGCGTCGGCCGCGGCGACCCGGTCGTCGTCATGCTCGGCAACCAGGTCGAGCTGTGGGAGTCGATGCTCGCCATCATGAAGCTCGGCGCGGTGATCATGCCGACGACGACGGCCGTCGGGCCGCGACTGCTCGCCGAGCGGGTCGAGCGAGGCGGGGCCACGGCGATCGTGTTCAACGAGGCCGACGCGGCGAAGCTGGTCGAGATCCCGGATGCCGTTGTGCGGATTTCGGTCGGCGGCGAGGAGCGGTCGGGAGCGGAGGGCGCCGGCGCCGAGCGGACGGGTACCGGCTCCGTACCGTACGCACGGGCGTACGCGATCGAGGGCGCGGAGGTTGAGCATCCGGCCAATGGCTCGGACGACACGATGCTGCTGTACTTCACGAGCGGCACGACCTCGAGCCCTAAGCTCGTTGTGCACACGCACACCACGTACCCGGTCGGCCACCTGAGCACCCTGTACTGGATCGGCCTTCGCCCCGGCGACGTGCACCTCAACATTTCCAGCCCCGGCTGGGGAAAGCACGCATGGTCGAGCTTCTTCGCACCGTGGTTGGCCGAGGCGACAGTCCTCGTATTCAATTACGCGCGCTTCGACGCACCGTCGCTGCTGCAGGTGCTGCAGAACGAGCGCGTCACCTCGTTCTGCGCCCCGCCGACGGTGTGGCGGATGCTCATCGGCGCCGACCTCGCAGCGTTCCGACCCAGCGGGCTTCGGGAACTCATCGGGGCGGGCGAACCGCTCAACCCCGAGGTGATCCACCGAGTCGAAGAGCACTGGGGCATGACGATCCGCGATGGGTACGGGCAAACGGAGTCGACGGCGTCGGTCGCGAACACGCCGGGGCAGACCGTACGGCCGGGGTCGATGGGCCGCCCGCTGCCCGGCGTTCCGGTCGTGCTTGTCGACCCCGCCACCGGCGAGGTCGTCGAGGGGGAGGGCGAGGGCGAGCTGTGCCTCGACCTCGCGAGCAGCCCGCTCACGCTCATGCCGGGATACCTCGGCGACGACGAGCGCGACGCCGCCTCGAGGCGCGGCGGCGTGTACCACTCTGGCGATCTCGCGACGCGCGACGCAGACGGGTACATCACGTACGTCGGCCGCGACGACGACGTGTTCAAGGCGAGCGACTACAAGATCTCGCCGTTCGAGCTCGAAAGCACGCTGATCGAGCACCCCGCCGTCGCCGAGGCCGCGGTGGTGCCGGCGCCCGACGCCGTGCGACTCGCGGTGCCGAAGGCCTACATCGCGCTCGCGGCCGGGCACGAGCCCACGTCCGAAACGGCCAGGTCGATCCTTGCGTACGCCCGCGATCAACTGCCGCCCTATCTTCGGCTGCGTCGGGTCGAGTTCTTCGAGCTGCCGAAGACGATCTCTGGCAAGATCCGCCGCGTCGAGCTGCGGCAGCGCGAGGAGTCGCTCGCGGGTTCGCGCATCGAGACC
>JBQDJW010000028.1:0-6309 GCA_052086425.1 Pseudoclavibacter sp.
GTAGCCGCAATCCGCTGGTCGCGATCGCACTCCTGATTCCGCGCATCCGCCGATTGCACCGAGAGCTGGCACCGCGCACGATCGACCTCGGCGAGCAGCTCGGCCTCACGGGCGACGTGGTACCTCGCCTGCGCGACGTCCGCGTGACGATCGACGACCGCGTACGCCTGTCGGCCCGGATCGAGTGACGAGGCGCGCAATCGTTTCGAGGCGCGCAATCGTTTCGAAACGGTGACGGCGGGATGTGCGCCGACCCCAGGTGCCAGGCGTATCATCTCGCGCACCGGAGCCAGTACGACTCGGCCGGCCGGCCTCCACGTTCATCGCGCGCCGACCCCATCGCCATCGCGCGCGGGAGCGCGCAGGAGGAGGAATGATGAACACCGCGAAGTCCCGAATCAACCCCTGGCTCGTGCTGGTCGTCATCCATGCGATCGGCGTCGCCGTGACGGCCGTGCTCTTCGGCATCGCGGCGATCGTCGAGGGCGAGGGCGGGCGCGCCGCCATGGAGGCCGCGGCCGGATGGGCGATGGCGGGGGTCGTGATCGCCCCGCTCATCACGCTCGTGACCGTGCTGTGGTGGTACTGGGGTCGGGAGCGCGAGCCGCTGCCCGCGCGTCCCGAGCCCAAGCCGTACGACAGCCTGCCCGTGACGCTGTCGTCACTGCACCGCTCGCCGGTCTGAGGCCGGGAGACGCGCCCCTCGAGGAAGTGGACCTGGCGGCCCCCTCGGGAAACGACAGGCTCGACCCCCGAGTAGACGACGGAGGCGGCGCCACGATGGGCGCCGCCTCCGGCAAGGTCACGCTAGGCGCGCTGCGAGCCCGCGGGGCTCCCCGCGCCGGAGCCGCGACCGCCGCCGCCGCGACGACGACGGGGGCGCCCATCATTGCCCGACCGGCCGTACCCGTCGGCACCCGAACCGGATGCACCACGGTCGCCGCGAGCCTCGCCGCCGGGACGGCCGGCTCCGCCGGAGCGCCCGGCACCCGAGCGCGAACCGCCCCGAACGCCGCCCTGTGAGGCGCCGCCACCGGCAGCGCCACCACCGCCACCGGCGCGGCCGGCGCGCTTGCGCCTGGCGTTCGCACCCTGCGACGTGCCGCCGCCGCGCTGCTCGAGCGGAGCATTGCCTGAACCGGGGCCGCCGGGGCGCGGCGCAACGGGCTCCGCGACCTCGCCCACCAGGGTGACCACGGCATCCGACCCTGCCCTCACCGACTGCGGTGTGACCTTGATCTTCGCCTGTCGCAGCAGCTGCTGCGTGTCGCGACGCTGGCTGGGAAGCATGATCGTCGCGGCGCTGCCGGCGCGGGCCGTGCGGCCAGACCGGTGCAGGTAGGCCTTGTGCTCGGCGGGCGGGTCGACGTGGACGACGAGTCCGACGTCGTCGACGTGCACGCCGCGGGCCGCGACATCGGTCGCGACGAGTACGCGCACGTCGCCGCTCGAGAACTCGGCGAGGTTGCGGTCGCGGGCGTTCTGCGACAGGTTGCCGTGCAGGTCGACGGCGGGAACGCCGCTCGCCGTCAGCTGCTTCGCGAGCTTCTTGGCCTGGTGCTTCGTGCGGGTGAACAGGATGCGCCGCGAGGCGCCAGAGGCGAGGGCCCGGATGAGCTTCGTCTTCTCGTCTGCCGAGTCGACCTCGAAGACGTGGTGCGTCATGGCCGCGACGTGCGAGGAGGCCTCGTCGACCGAGTGCAGCACGGGGTCGTTGAGGTAGCGCTGCACGATCTTGTCGACGCCGTTATCGAGCGTCGCCGAGAACAGCATGCGCTGGCCGCGGTTGGGCGTGGCGTTCAGGATGCGCGTGACGACCGGGAGGAAGCCCAGGTCGGCCATGTGGTCGGCCTCGTCGAGCACGCTGATCTCGACCGCGTCGAGGTTGACGATGCGCTGCTTCATGAGGTCGTCGAGGCGGCCAGGGCACGCGACGACGATGTCGACGCCTGCCTGCAACGCGCGCTCCTGCGGGCCCTGCTTGACCCCGCCGAAGATCGTCGTGACGCGCAGATTCGCGGCGTCGGCGAGCGGCTTGACGGCCTCGGTGATCTGCGTCGCGAGCTCGCGCGTCGGGGCGAGGATCAGGCCGGACGGGCGACCCGCGCGGCTGCGGTGGCCCGTGAGGCGGGCGACCATGGGGATCGCGAACGCCAGCGTCTTGCCGGAGCCCGTCTTGCCGCGGCCGAGCACGTCGCGCCCGTCGAGGGTCGACGGCAGCGTGGCCTGCTGGATCGGGAAGGCCTCGGTCTTGCCGGCCGCCGCGAGGGCGGCGACGAGCGCGCGCGGCACGCCGAGCGAGGCGAAGTCGGCAGCCTTGTCGGCGCCGGATGCTGGGGTACGGGGGGCCGTTGCGTCGGCTTCCCGAGGCTGCCGCGCCTGTGTGGCGGCGGGAGCTGACGTCTCGCGCGCGGGCGCTGCGGGCGCCGTCGTCGCGCGACGCGGGGCTGCTGGTGCCGCGGGCGCTGGGGCGGCGGGCTCAGGCGCCATGAAGTTGATCGTGTTGGTCATATGGGCCCCAATCGAGGCGAGGGCACGTCGCTGACTCCCGGCCGCGTGCGGCCTGCATCATGCTGCGGCGCGCGCAGCACCGCAGGCATGCGGTTGCTCGGGCGTCGAGACGCGTCGTGCGTGGTGGCGAATTCGGCGGATGCCGAGATCGTTCGCCGCGGCTAGCGTCTCGCGGCCGAGTAGGCGGGGAAGCGAAGTTCACCGGCAAATCGGGCGCGCGTTCAAGACACGACGACGCGCGGGGTTCGATGCCCCCGCGCAGCACTCACCATAGCACCCGCATCAGCTTGCCATCACGGCTACCCATCCGGACAGTCACGACCGAACAACGGGTAGCCCCCGTCCGAACCGGTAGCGGAATGCCTGGGTCGGTACCGGTGACGACCGACGAGGGAACAATCAGTCGCATCTCGTTGACAAATCTACTAGTCGCATTGTCTACTAGCGGCATGGTCCTCGCGCGCATCATCCTCGGCTTTCTCGCCATCGCCCCGATGACGGGGTACGACCTCAAGCGGCACTTCGACGAGACCGTCAACCACTTCTGGTCGGCCGACAAAGCGCAGATCTACCGCACGCTTGCATCGCTCGTCGACGACGGCCTCGCCGCGGTCGAGACCGTTCCGGGGCGCGGCGCCCCCGACCGGCAGGAGCACCGCATCACCCAGGCCGGGCGCGCGGCGCTCGCCGAGTGGCTCGCGTCGCCGCCCGAACGGCAGGCCCGGCGCAATCCGCTCCTCGCCCGCGTGTTCTTCGGCGACGCGCTCGGGCCCGACGACCTGCGCGCCCGACTCGCCGCCCACCGCGAGGCGGTCACCGCGACCCTCGAGACGTTCGAGGGGGTGCTCGACGAATTCGCCCGCGAAGACGCCCACGACCCTGGCACGCGCCTGCGGCTCGCGACCGTCGAGAACGGCCTCGCGCACGCGCGGGCCGAGCTCGCCTGGGTCGACGGGCTCCTCGCAGACCTGGCGACGGGGCCAACCTCTCCCGGCACCACCTCATCTGGCACCACCCCTCCCGGCACCACCTTCCCCGGCACCACCTCCCCCGGCGAGCCACCGGTTCGCGTCGCACCGCCGACCGAAACGGACCCCGCATGACCGCGACCACCGCATCCGCCCACTACCCCGAGCTGCACCCGCCGACCGCCCCAGCTGCCGCACCTTCCGCACCCGACGCGCTCGGCGCATCCGGGACCGCACCCGTGCCCGCGCCCGACACCGCCCCGCTCGTTCTGCTGCACGGCGGCAACGTGGCCAACTGGATGTGGCAGCCGCAGGTCGACGCGTTCGGCGACCGCACCGTCATCACGCCGCACCTGCCCGGGTTCGGCGCGCGCGTCGACGAACCATGGCCGGGGCTCGGCGCCGCGGCGGACGACCTCGTCGCCCGCCTGCGCTCGCTCGGCGTCGACGGGCCGTTCCACGTCGCCGGGCTCTCGCTCGGCGGCGTCGTCGCCCTGCACCTGCACGCCCGCCACCCCTCGCTCGTGCGCTCAACGCTCGCGACAGGCGCCGCGCTCGAACGGGTCGGCGCGTCGACCCGCCTCGCCGCGAAGCTGCAGCTGCGATTCTGGGATGCGCCGTGGTTCTGGCGCGCCCAGGCCGCCTCGTTCGGCCTGCCGCAGGATTCGCGCGAGCTGTACGTCGAGCACGGCCTCACGATCCGGAGCGAGACCGCGGCGGCGATGCTCGCCGAGGCCTACGAGGGCGGCGTCCCCACCGGGCTCGGCGACGCGACCGCTCCCCTGCTCGCGATCGCCGGCGAGCGCGAACCCGCCGTGATCCGCCGCTCGGTCGAGCGCATCGGCCAGGTGCAACCCGCGGCCCACCTGCGCATCGCGCCGAAGATGCACCACATCTGGAACATCGAGGACGTCGACCTGTTCAACGGCACGCTGCGCGCGTGGCTCGGCGGGGGCGTCGACGAACGGCTGGCGCCCCTGCGCACGGCTCGGCGGTAGCGCGCGCGTGCGGCTGCGGGCGCGGCTGCGACTGCGGGCGCTCGCGCGCCGGCGCCGCGTGACGTCACCGCCTCGTACACTGCAGCCGTGCCGAACTCCGCCGACCCCGCGCATCGCGCAATCGTGATCGACGTCGCGAGATGATCGTGTTCTCAATGCCCGACAGGCAATGGGACGATTTTCCACGTTCCCCACCTCGTCATGGCGCCGAGGTTCAGCTCATTCCAAATGGCTGGCTCGCCGAGATTGCATTCATCGCCGGTCCGGAGTGGGTCTATCAGGTGCGTCATGAAGCGCCAGACGTTGTCATCACAGGCCCGTCCGGCAGACAATCATCGGCTCCCGCAACGCACTCGGATCGCATGGCGATTCATGAGGACATGACCGACTTTCTGAGCGAAGCCGGCATTCCAGAGCCGCCATTCGCCGTCGAATGGCGGCTTCGCCTGCCCGAGCGACTCACAGGAGACGCGCTGATGCGAGCGTGCAACCGTGCAGGATTCGAGGCCGGCGCGTATCACGGCCCAGAAGCTGCCAAGCGTCTCCAGGACCTCCTCAGGACGATCCTTGTTTAACTGCCGCCCTTGTGGGTGTTTCGCTCGTTCCCGCATAGGCTCTCCGTGATGGACTCCCCCGACCCCGACCGCCCCGTCATCGTGATCGATGTCGCCAACGTGCTGGGGGCGCGGGGCGACGGCTGGTGGCGGAACATCCCGAGCGCGACCGGCCGCCTGCTCGGGCTCGCGGCAGCCCTGAGCGAGCGCGGCGTTCCGGGCCCGCTGTTCGGGCTCGACGACGACACGGTGCGCGCCGACCTCGTCGCCGTGCTCGAGGGACGCGGGCGCCGGGCCCGGCTTCGCGACGACGACGGCGACGACCTCCCCCTGCCGCCCGGCCTGACCACGGCGCACGCCCCCGGGCTCGGCGACGACGAGATCGTCGAGCAGGCCAGGAGGCTCGCGGCGGACTCGCCCGACCGCCCCGTGCTCGTCGCGACGAGCGACCGGCAGCTGCGAAACCGCGTCGCCGAGCTCGGGGTCGGCGCGATCGGCGGCGGCCGGATGCGCGACCTCCTCGAAGCGGCGCGCGAGGGTACCTGACTGGGTCTTGCAGGCGAAGCCCCGTAAACTTGCATGGCCTCGGCATCGCGAGCGCCACGTTCGGCGCCCGAATACCCCGGTGCGAGACCGGCGCGAGGGGCGCAACGACGACAGAGCAGGCATTGAGAGCACTGGAGCGCGGCATGGCGGCAGCACTGATCGACCGGGTACGCGACGGGTTCCGCGAGACATTCGACCGCGATCCTGACGGCATCTGGTCGGCACCGGGCCGCGTGAGCGTCGCGGGCGACCACACCGACACGCAGGACGGCCTCTCCTTCGGGTTCGCGATCGACGAGCGCACGGCCGTCGCGATCGCGCGGCGCAACGACGGCGCCATCACGATCGCGACCGACCTCACCGACGAGCGCGCGACCGCGAGCCTCGCGACACTGCGGCCAGAGGAACTCTCCAAGTCGTGGCAGGCGTACCCGCTCGGCATGGTCTGGTCGATGGTCGACCACGCCAGGCAGCTCGAGCGCGAGGAGGCCGGCAACGACCCGAGCCACGTCGCGACCGACGCCCTCTCGATCGGCACGGGCCTCGACATGTTCATCTCGACGGATCTTCCCGTCGGCGGCGGCCTCGCCTCCTCGGCATCGGCGTGCGCGGCGATCGGCGTCGCCCTCGCCGAACTGTGGCACCTCGACTGCTCGAACGAGCAGCTCGCCGATCTCGGCCTGCGGGCCGAGGTCGCTGCGGCGGGGGCCGCAACCGGCGTCGCCGACCACG
>JBQDJW010000028.1:6319-12014 GCA_052086425.1 Pseudoclavibacter sp.
AGCCTCGGACGGGCACGACGTGTTCTACGACGCGCGCGGGCGCGACGTCTCGCTCATCGAGGCACCAGACATGGCAGCGGCCGGCCTCGCACGGCTTCTCGTCGGCACGGGCGAGTCGCACCGCAACTGGTCAGACCCGTTCCTCGCCCTGCAGGCCAGCGGCACGCGCGTCGCCGACGCGCTCGGCGTGCAGACGCTCCGCGAGGTGCGCCTCGACGACCTCGAGGCCCGCGCCGGCGAACTCGACGCCGCCGACCTCCCGCTGGCCCGCCACATCATCACCGAGATCCAGCGCACCCTCGATCTCACGCGCATCCTGCGCACCGAAGGCCCTGCGCACACCGGCAGCGTGCTGCGCGCGTCGCAGGCGTCGCTGCGCGACAACCTGCGCGTCTCGACCGAGCGGCTCGACGCCGTGTGCGAGCTCGCCGATCACCTGGGCGCGATCGGCGCCCGCATGAGCGGCAGCGGACTCGGGGGCTCGGTCTTCGTGCTGCTCGAGAGCGGCAGGGTCGACGACTTCACGACGGCGTGCACCGAGATGTTCCGCGAGCGCGAGTGGGGCGAGCCCGCGATCCGCGAGGTCGCGCCGGCCGCGGGCACTCGCCGCGACGCGTAGGCGGCTGGTCAGTCCGCCTCGGCGGCCTCTGGCCGTCAGCCTCCTCGCCGCACTCGCTATTTCTCCTTTAGGTGCCAGAACCGAGATATAGGGCCTGCTGCCTCTCGGCTCCGAGCGAGCGCGCGGCGCAGGTGCGAAAGCCGGCCGGCGCATCCGGTGCGAAGACGAAAACCGCGGGTGCGCATCCGGTGATCATCGGATGCGCACCCGCGGTTCGCGTGCGGCGTTGCGGTGCTGCCTATGCCTCGGCAGCCACAGCGGCGTTCTCGGCGACGCGCTCGGCGGCCTCGACGACGTTCGTCATGAGCAGCGCGACCGTCATCGGCCCGACGCCGCCCGGGTTCGGCGACAGGTAGCCCCCGACTTCCGCTGCGGCCGGTTCGATGTCGCCGTAGACCTTGCTCTTGCCGGTTTCGGGGTCGTCCTCGCGCGTGACGCCGACGTCGAGCAGGGCGGCGCCCGGCTTCACGTCTTCGGCCTTGACGAGGTGCTTCGATCCGGCAGACGCGACGATGACGTCGGCCTGGCGGAGGTACTGGCCCATGTCGACCGTGCCCGTGTGCACCTGCGTGACGGTCGCGTTGATCTCGCGGCGCGTGAGCAGCAGGCCGATCGAGCGGCCGATCGTGATGCCGCGGCCGACCACGACGACGTGCTTGCCCTTCAGGTCGTAGTCGTTGCGCAGCAGCAGCTCGATGACGCCTCGGGGCGTGCACGGCAGCGGCGTCGTGATCTTCGAATTCACGTTGAGCACGAGCTTGCCGAGGTTGGTCGGGTGCAGGCCGTCGGCGTCCTTGACGGGGTCGATGCGCTCGAGCACGCGATCGGTGTCGATGTGCTTCGGGAGGGGCAGCTGCACGATGTAGCCGTGGCAGGACGGGTCGTCGTTGAGCTCATCGATGAGCGCCTCGACCTGCTCTTGCGTCGCGTCGGCCGGCAGCTCGCGCTGGATCGAGTTCATGCCGATCGCCTCGGACTGCTTGTGCTTCATGCCGACGTAGAGCTGCGAGGCCGGGTCGGCACCGACGAGCACCGTCGCGATGCCTGGCGTGATGCCCTTCTCCTTGAGCGCTGCGACGCGCTCGGTGAGCTCCTGCTTGATCGCGGCCGATGTGGCCTTCCCGTCGAGCACCTTCGCTGTCATATATTCACTCCTCATTAAGCGACGCCCGCACGCCGGTTGCGCGGCACGAACGCATACCTATCAGCATAGTGATCTTGGCGGCGCGGTGGTAGGGCGAGCCGAACATGGTCGCCGGGGCGCAATGGGCGCGGCGTGCAGGCACGGGCCCGGGCGCGGATCGCGACATGCAGAGAGGGCGTGGAAGGCGCGGTGGGCGTGGAACTCGGAAGGGCGCCCCGAAGAGCGCCCTTCCGACATGGCGTGCTCGCGAGTCCGATGCCCGCGTGCCAGCGAGCCGCTGAGCCCTACAGCCCCGGGTACAGCGGGAACGCCTCGGTCAGCACGCGAACGCGCGCACGCAGCGCCTCGGTCTCGGGGTTCGGCTGCAGCGCGAGCGCGATGACGTCGGCGACCTCGGTGAACTCGGCGTCGCCGAAGCCGCGCGTCGCAAGGGCTGGCGTGCCGATGCGCAAGCCGGAGGTGACCATCGGCGGGCGCGGGTCGTTCGGCACGGCGTTGCGGTTGACCGTGATGCCGACCGCATGCAGCAGGTCCTCCGCCTCCTTGCCGTTGATCGCGGCGTCGCGCAGGTCGACGAGCACGAGGTGCACGTCGGTGCCGCCCGAGCGCAGGGTCACGCCCGCGCCGGCGACGTCGTCCTGCAGCAGGCGCTCGGCGAGGATCGCTGCACCGCGCAGCGTGCGCTCCTGGCGGTCTTTGAACTCGGGCGTCGCCGCGAGCTTGAACGCCGTCGCCTTCGCCGCGATGACGTGCATGAGCGGGCCGCCCTGCTGGCCGGGGAAGACTCCGGTGTCGAGCTTCTTGGCGACATCGGGGTCGTTGGTGAGGATGAAGCCGGAGCGGGGGCCGCCGATGGTCTTGTGCACGGTCGAGCTCACGACGTGGGCGTGGGGAACCGGGTTCGGGTGCAGGCCGGCAGCGACGAGGCCGGCGAAGTGCACCATGTCGACCCAGAGCTTGGCGCCGACCTCGTCGGCGATCTCGCGCCAGGCGGCGAACTCGAGCTGGCGCGGGTAGGCAGACCACCCGGCGATGATGACCTTCGGCTTGTGCTCGAGGGCGAGCGCGCGCACCTCGTCGAGGTCGATGCGGCTGGTCTCTGGGTCGACGCCGTAGGCGACGATGTTGTAGAGCCGGCCTGAGAAGTTGATCTTCATGCCGTGCGTGAGGTGCCCGCCATGGTCGAGCGACAGGCCGAGCACGGTGTCGCCGGGGCGCGCGATCGCGTGCAGCACGGCCGCGTTCGCGCTCGCACCCGAGTGGGGCTGCACGTTGGCGAACGCTGCGCCGAAGAGCGACTTGGCGCGCTCGATCGCGAGCGACTCGGCGACGTCGACGACCTCGCAGCCGCCGTAGTAGCGGCGGCCCGGGTATCCCTCGGCGTACTTGTTCGTGAGCACAGATCCGACGGCCTCGAGCACGGCGCGCGGAACGAAGTTCTCACTCGCGATCATCTCGAGGTAGTCGCGCTGCCTCGCGAGTTCGCCGTCGAGCACGGCGGCGATCTCGGGGTCGACCTCGGCCAGGGGGGCATTGAACGTCTCAGTCACGGATGCTCCTTCAGAACACAGCATTCGGGTGAGTCTGCCGAGCCCAGGCGAGCGGCTCGTGACCTGATATGCCGCTCCCCCGTGGTTGCCCACGTCAACGCCAGTCGCGACGGGGCGATTCTAACGATGCGGAGGCCGGGCGCGCGACCCGAGACAGGCCGACTGTCACGATCGGGTGCGGAAGCCGCATCCGGTGGGCCGGCGAGGCCCGGGCGCCTACCGCCCGGCCGCGGCGCGCTGGCGCAGCATGAACGACGCCCACGCAACGAACGCGATTGCGATGACGACGAGGAAGAACGGCATGATGACGCCGATGCCGAGTCCCTCGAGGATCCAGCCGCCGACGAGCGCGCCACTGCCGATACCGAGGTTGAAGCCCGACGTGTAGAGCGCCGACGAGACATCGCGGATGCGCTTCGGTGCGACCAGCAACAGCGTGGTCTGCAGCAGCGGCGGCATGAACCCCATGCCGACACCCCACAAGACGAGCGCCGCGATCGCGAGCCACGCCGGCGGCGCGAACGCGAGAATGCCGACGGCCGAGAACATGATGCCGAAGGTGATCACGAACCCGAGCGTGCGGCGCTCCTGGAACATCATGCCCGTCAGCAGCGTGCCGACGGCGCTCGCGACGCCGTACCCGAACAGCACGAGCGCGAGCACGCCCGCCTCGATGCCGATGACGTCGATCACAAACGGCGAGATGTACGAGTAGGCCGCGTACTGGGCCAGCATGATCGCGAACGTGAGCGCGCACAGCATGATGACGCGCGACAGCGACTGTTGCGGGCGATTGCCGGATGCGGTGGACGCGTTCGACTCCGCGGAGTCGACGGCCGTGGGGTCGGCGGTGTCGGGGTCGGCGATCTTGGGGTCGGCTGCGTTGGACTCGCTGTCGGTTGTGGCCTCGGGCGCGCCCTCCGGAGCGAGTTCGGACTCGGCCTCGGGGTCGGGATCGAGTTCGAGGGCAGCAGTCCCGTACTCGGCCTGGATCGCGATCGGGCCAGTCGGTGCGGGCTGCAGTTCGAGTTTGAGGGCTCCGGTGTCGGTCGCGCGGTCGCTGGCGGTCGCGTCGCGCGCCGCGCCGGGCGCGTCGGCGGTCGTTCGGGCTGCGTCGGACGGGTCGACGGTTGCCGGGTCTGCGTCTGCGCCGGCCGGCGTGCGAACGACGGGCTGCGCTGCCGTTCGCGCGTTCATCAAGGCGAGGTGGTCGACGCGCGGGAGGAGCATCCACAGCACCCCCGCGACGACGAGGGCGAGCACCGCGAGCCCGCCGAAGGCCATGCGCCAGCCGAACGCATCGCCAAGGAACGTACCGATCGGAACACCCAGCACGTAGGCGGCCGACCCGCCGCCGAGGGTGATCGAGATGGCCTTCGTGAGCTGCTGCGACGTCACGATCAGTGAGGTGTAGCTCGCGACGACGGCCCAGAACACGCCGTGCGCGAGGCCGGTCAGGATGCGCGTGGCGACGACGAGCCCGTAGGTCGGCGCGATGGCGGTTCCGATGGCGCCGGTCGCGAAGATCGCGAGCACGACGACGAGCAGCGTGTGCCGCGGCAGGCGGCGGGTGAGGTGCGTGATCGGCGTCGACGAGAGCACGACGGTGAAGGCGAACACCGTCATCAGCAGGCCGATCGCGGCATTCGAGACGCCGAGCTCGGGTGCCATGAGGTGCATGAGACCCGTCGGAAGCATCTCGATCGTGACCGAGATGAACGTCGAGGCTGCGAGTGCGACGAGCGCCGCCATCGGCAGGCGTCCGCCGGGCGCCGGCGTCGCGATGCGGTGCGTCGTGACGCCCGGGCGAACGGGGGTTCCGGATGCCGCGGTTGGCTTGCCGGGCTTGACGGACTTACCGGACTTGCCGGATTTGCCGCGGCTACCGGAGTCCGCGGGCTAGCCGGAGACGCCCGGCGTGACATATTCAGCGGCGGAGGTGCCGGAAACCGCGCCCGTGTGCGCGGCCTGTTCCGTTTGCGTGGCGGGCGTCTGGTCGGAGCTCGGCCGTGTGGTGCGTGCGTTCATGGATGCGGTTCCTGGAACGGCGCGCCGACGAATACGGGCGAGCGGCGGTGTCGGTGGTGAACGGGGTGGGGCGAGTGCCCGGTGATGTCCGTTCCCGCGAGGCGGCGACCGGCCGCAGGCCTCGGTGGCCTGGCGCGACTTCGTGCATACCGGCACGCCGGGGGCAGGGCGAGACGCCCGGCCGCCGACGAGTGTACGCGCTCTCGCGCGCGGCGCAACCCATAGGGCCTCGACCTTGCCGCCAGAGGATCCTGCGCGGGGCTACCAGACCCGACACCCACTACCGAACAACGGGAAGCAAATGTCCGACCCGGTAGCACGCGAGAACGAACCGATCCTGCCCTGGCCCGAGCT
>JBQDJW010000029.1:0-8137 GCA_052086425.1 Pseudoclavibacter sp.
AGTCGCCTGCGTCTCGGGGCACCGCCACGGACGCGACCGGCCCTCCCCCGGCATCCGCCGACCCTGCGCTTGCCCGTCCTGCACCCGTCGACCCCGCACCCGTTGGACCGACGCCGGCCACTCCGGTGCCGTCCATCGCAGAGACCTCGTCAGCATCGCCGGGCGCGGCTCCATCGAGCCCGCCGCCTCCGAGCGCGTGCTGCGCGAGCACGTCGGCGACAACGGCGTCGGCGACAGCTTGGCCCGCATCCCGCGCGTCGCCGACCGGGTCGTCGCTGCCCGTGATCGCCGAGAGCGGCGCGAGCATCACGGTCGTCGCGAGCGCGAAGCAGATCGCTGAGACCCCGAGTTGCGTGATACCGGCACCGAGGCGTCCGCGGAATGCGACGATGCCTCCGACGAGCGCGGCGACGAGCAGCGCGAACGGGGCCCACGCCACGCCGCCGACGACGCCCGCGAGCGCGCCTCGCGCCGCGTCGACCGGTCCGAGAATCCAGTCGAGCCAACTGAACGACAGCACCCAGTCGAGCAGTTGCAGCGACAGGGCGATGACGCCGACGTGGGCGGTCCAGGCCGCGTCGGTCAGCCACGCGGTCATGGTGGCGTGGCTGTCGAGTGCGTCGCCGCGGTCGAGCGGGAGCGTCTGGTAATTCACGATGGGGATGCCTTGGCCGTCGGCGGCGTCGACCCCCGTGAGGAGCGGGTTGCTGCTCTGCGCAGCGGGCTCATCGATTGCGTCGGTTGCTGCAACCGCGCCCGGCTCACCGCTCGCCCCGACTGTCCCGGCCGCGCCGATCGCGCCGATCGCGCTGGCCGCGCTGGCCACGTCGACTATCGCGGGTGGGCCGCCCGGCTCGTCGCCGCGACCGGGCGCGGCCGACGCCGGCCCGGCCGCACCGATCGCCGCGCAGAGCCCGAGCCAGACGGCGAGCGCGACGACGGCGACCCTCATGTGCCGCCGCCCGACATTCCGAGCCGCTCCCGGGCCCGCCTGGCGCCGGGTCGCGCCGGCTCGGCGATCGGAGCGGGTGCCGAGGTCGCTCGGGGCACTGCCGATGCCGCGGGCAACGCCGACCAAGCCGGTACCTCCTGTTCCGCCGAGACCGCGCGCGCCGTCGTGCGATCGTGCGGGTCCGGCAGCCGCTCGCCCGCCGCCGGGCCGCCGCCATCGCCATCGCGTCCATTCCTGCCACTCCTGCCACCGCTGCCGTCCTCGGTGACGCGACCAGCAGCATCCCGCCCCGTGGTCACCGGCGTCGACCCGAGCGCACCCCGACGCTCGGGCCGCTGCGGTGAGGCGACGCGTATCTTGCCGATCCGCTGACGCGCATCGCGAAGGAACGCCTCGCCCCGGCGCTCGGGATCGACGACCCCATCCGGCCCGGCCGGTGACGTGCGCTCTGTGAGCTCGCGCATTAGCTCGCCGTCGCGCTCGAGCCCTCGATCCAGCCACTCGAGGGCGCGTTCGGCGAGCACGGGGTCTGTGTGTCGCATGACGAGTCGCACTGGGATCAGGCCTCTCGCGCGCACGTCGCCGAAGTCGTGGGCGTCGTGCGACGCGAGCACCGCGAGTGCGTTGTGCTTGCGGCCATCGCGCAAGAAGTCGAGCACGTAGGCCTGCCCCTCCGGCGAGGTCGTGATGTGGTGGCATTCGTCGGCGCAGAACAGCGTGAGGTCTCGGGTCGAGAACGCGATCTGCCTGGCGATGCCCGTGATGAAGGCGTACATGGCCCGGCCGACGAGCTTCTCGAGCGGCAGCTCGTCGAAGAGGTGCTGACGGTCGAGCTCTTGCGCGCTCGGCAGCGTCAGCCCGGCGGTGAGGGGAATGATCGCGCGGGCGCGCAGGTCGAGCGGCGGCAGTTCCGGGTCGAAAAGCACCCGGCCGAGATCGGTTCCTGCGATCAGTTCGATGAGCCCGAGGATTCTGGCCCCTGCGTCGCCGCCTGCTCCCGTCGCGAGCTCGCGCCGCAGATCTGCGAGGCTGCCGAGCCCGCTCGCGCGCGCGGCGCCCGGTTCGAGGAGCCTCGCGAGTTCGACGCCCAGCTCGTCGCGGGGGCGCACACCGAGCAGCGACGCGAAGAGCGAGCGCGCGTACCTTGCGCCGACCTCCGGGCCGAACAGCCGGAGCGGATCCAGCGACCACGCGGGGTCGGTGAGGTCGATCACGGCGGTGTCTCGGGGCAGCAACGACGACGCGAACGTGGCGTACTCGCGCGCCTCTGTCCGGTCGATGATGATCACCCGCGCGCCGCGATCGACGCTGTCGCCGGCGATCTTCTTGAGCGCGTACGACTTGCCGGCGCCGAGCTCCGCGACGATGCCGATGCTCGCACTGCGATCGGCCTGGATCGTCGCGCCCGGGTCGAGCAACACGGGCGACCGCCTGGCCGTCGTCAGGTTCGTGCCGAGCTGCAGGCCGGTCTCGTCGCCGAGGTCGGTCGCGACGAGGGGAACGGCCGTCGCGAACTCTCCGCCGGTCGTGAGCTGAGCGAGCTCGCGCACGAGCGCGTGCGTCGTCGCTCCTGGCTGCATCGCCGACCACAGGTGGCGCTGGCCGCCGAGCGGCGGGTCGAAGCGGAACTCGGCCTGGCGAAACCGACGCCGCAGCGACGACGCCAGTGCCGCGGCCTCATCCGGCGTCGCCCCGCCGACCGCGAGCACGCATGTCACCTGCACCTCGACCTCGTCCTCCGACCGCGCGAGCGACGCGGCGTAGTCGCGCAGCGACGAGGCGACCTCGCCGAGTTGCGCCCCGCGGTCGATCAGCAGTTCGTCTGCCTCGGCGTCCTGCTGCTCGACCTGGTCGCGCAGCGACAGCTCGGCCGAGCGGTTGCGGCGCCGCACCTCGGTTCCCGCGGCGACCGTCAATCGAGCGGCCCAGTCGACCGACTCGGCGGCACGATCGATTTCCGCGAGCCATTCGCCGCCTGGCACCTCCCAGCCGCCCTTCGGCCCGCCCATCAGCGCGAGCATGACCTGGTACGACGGCTCGTCGCTGCGCGACCCGTGCACCTTGAGAAATCGCCGCGCGAACGGGTTGCGCACGAGCGGCGGCGATTCGAGATCGGTCACGCCGCCCTCGTCGAGCAGCGGATCGGCGAGCATGGTGGGCGACGCGAAGCGGCCGGAGCGACCGTCGCCGCCAGCGCCTCGCCCCACGGCCGGGCGCACGTCGTCCCACGACGGCTGTAGGCCGCGACGGGAGGCACGCTCGCTGAGCCATGCGACCTCGGTCGGCGTCGCCGGGCGGGCCTCGAACGCCGGAGGAATCATCTCGGCGACCCGCGCTGCCGCCTGCTCCGCCGCGGCGATGCTCTCGTGCGACGGCAGGCGTCGCGGCAGGGCGAGCACCGCACGAAGATCCGCCTCGGCGACCGACGCGGCGGCCCGAAATCGCGCCCGCAGATCGCCACCGGCAAGCGGAACCGACAACCAGTACGTGCGCTCGATGCTCGGCTCGCGCTCATTCGCCCGCCGCACGAGGTCGACCTCGCGGCGCCACTCTCGCCCGCCGGCCGTACCGTCAAGCATGCGAGACGCAACCGCATCAGGCGCCAGCGGCGAGCACACGCTCAGCAACAGGGCCTCGCCGCGAAGACCCTGGATAAGCGCTCGGTGCTGCGCACGCACGAGGTGCTTCGCCTCGGCACCGGCGTACCCGTAGGGCAATCCGCCGATCTGCCAGGTCGCCCACACGACGCCAGACCTGGTCCAGCTGAGGTGGTCGCGCATGCACAGCACGTCGGTGGTCATCGACGTCTCCTGGGGATCCGTACTGCGCGGCCGCGATAGGTGCCGCCCCGCGGCGCGAACGCCACCTCGAGTGCGGCGGACAGCACAACAGCCGGATTGAGCCTGCTGGTGGGGAGCGCGCGTGCGGCGAAAGCAGCGCCCCACGCGACCCCCACGCCGATGAGCAGGTCGACCACGAGACTTCCCGTCGACCAGAGCGGGCGCGCCGCGAGGGCGAGCGCCAGTGCGGCCGCCCCGGAGCCCAGCTGGGTGAACGTGTACGGCCCGCCCCAGAGGCGCGTTCCCTCAGGAAGGCGACCGATCATGCGCGGATACTTGCGCGATGCCGTGTAGAACCGCGCCGTCTCGCCGCCGGATGCTCCCTCGCTCATACGATGAACTCTTGCCCGAGCAGTTCGGCGAACCATTCGAGCCCGCCGCCGGCCGCGAGCCAGATCACGGCTGCGGCCCCGAGCAGCGCGAGCACGGTCGGAATCAGCCGCAGACGGCTCCGCGCTGCCACGATCAGAAACAGCACGATCGCGATCACGACGACCGCCGCTCGAATCGTCGTCTGCACATTCTCGAGCAGGCTGTTGATGGTGCCGAACACCATCGGCGCGTGCGTCACGGCCAGTTCGGCCGTCGTCATCATGTCCATGTTCTCCCCCTTGGCAAGTGCCGTCAGTCCCTGTCGTCGGTGTCGGTGCCCCCGTCGACGCCATCGCCGGATGCCGTGGTCGGCCCCGCGGCGATACTCGCCACCTCCCAGCGACCGTCACGTGCGCTGAGAACGAGCCAGTACGAGAGCGCCTGCATGGTCTCGGCCCGCGTCATGCCCGACACCGACGCCCGCACCTCGACGCGGTCGCCAGTGGCCGGTGGCGATTCCGGATGCGCTTGGGTGCGGAGATCTCGGACCGTCACGGAGACATACGGTGCGCCGGGCAGCGGGGCGATGGCCGCATCCGGTGCCACGAATCGCTCGAGTTCGGGGGACGACGTCAGGTAGGCCGAGAGGAACATGACGGCGGCCGTCCCCGCTTCGGTCGAGACGGCGAGCTGCTGCGCCGGGAGTGGTGGAGCGGCCGCGGGCGGGGGCGGGGCGACGGCGGCAGGCTCCCCGAGTGCGCCGAGCCCGTCGATCGTGGCGACCGATACTTGGAAGTATCGCGGCACCCACGCTGCGGCCGATTCGATGGTGTCGGCGTCGCCGGGGGCACCCTCGCCCTCGGAACCTCCGGGGCCGCCGTCCTGACCGTCCGTCGTGTCTGCGCCGGCACCGTCGTCGGTGTCGTCGCCGACGCCCGGGCCGGACTCGTCGATGAGGGCCGAAACAGTCACGGCGACGACACCTGAGTCACCAGGGCCGTCGGTCGCGGCGACGGCGAGGTCGCGATAGCTCGTGGGGACGGTCGCCTCGATCACGGCACCGGGCAGCAACGTGGCGAACGGCTCCGGCGCCGTCGTGGTCGCCCGAAGCCAGGCGCCGACGAAGGTGACGGCATACGCCTCCGCGCCGGTCGTCTCCTGCGGGTTCTCGATGACCGGGCCCGCGCTTTCGGCGCCGTGAACCGGCGTCAGCGCGCTGGCGGCGAGCGCAAGCGGGCCGCACGCGATCGCAGCCCAGAGCATGAGGCTGGCGCCTCTGCCCGCGAGCGCCCGCCCACCCGACCAGCTCGTCGCGCCCCCGCGACCGTCGTGACGGAGCTCGTCCGGGCGGAACTCGTCCGGGCGGGACTCGTCGACGCCGAGTTCGTCTGGACCGAGTCCGTCTGGACCGAGTCCGTCTGGACCGAGTCCGTCGACGCCGATTTCGTCGTCGCCCTCATCTCTCTCTCGCCCGCCGGCCGAGGGCGCCAAGCCGCTGTCGCGGCGTGGGCGCCGACGATCCGTCGAGCTGTCCCGCGCGAGCGCGCCGAGACCCACTCGTCGCTCCGGTTCGGGGCGCTGGGCCCCGGGGCGCGTCGACCCGCGATGCGGCTGCTGGCTGTCGGGCTCGCGGCTCCCCCACCACGAGTCCGACTCAGGGGCGCGGCCAGCCGCGCGTTGCGCGCCCGGGCGCCCGGACGCCTGCCCCCTGCGCGCATCCGGGCGCCCGCGGGCCGCGCTCACGATCGCTCCCCGCGTGAATACGAGACGGCTCGACCGACCGCATCGCGACCGCCGAAACGGGCAGCCGCGACGACGTCACCGGATGCGGCGAACTCACCGCCGTCAACGCGGTCGCCAGCTCGCCGACCGTCGGCGTCGCAACTGTCCTCCCGACCGACACCCCCACTGGCGCCCCGACGGCCTCCCTCACAGGTTTCGCTGAACGCCTCGTCTCGGTGCCGGCCGCCGACGCCCCCGCGAGCAGCCCGCCTCAGTGACGCAAGGCCGTCGCCCGCCTCCGCCGCGCGCAGGAATCGCGCGGCGTCGCGCACGAAGCGCCACCACTCCGCATCCGTTCTCGTGTCGTCGATGTCGTGCCCCACCGATTGACCGCCCTTCGTAGCTCTCTACAAAGGAGGGTCCAATCGGGGGCGGAAATCGGACAGGCGGCGTCAGACTCGCCGCGAAACGGTGATCGGGCTAGCGATCCACCTCGGTGTCGGCAGCCTCATCGGCCTCGACGACCGTCTCTGCATCGTCCGCGTCCTCCGCACCGTCGCCGGTCGCACCGGCATCGCCGATCGCGTCACCGGCGCCGCTTTGGCCGCGGCCGTCGCCATCGGCCTCGGCATCGACCTCGGCCTCGTCGTCGCGTTCTGCCTCCGCCTCGCCGTCGCCCGGGCCGTCCGAATCGGCAGCATCGTTCCCGGCAGGGGCGTCTTCGGCCTCGAATCGATCGAGATAGGCCGGCGCGTCGGCGTTCGGCTTGTATGAGAGCACCAGCATCGCGAGCACGACGACCGACACGATGAACACGACACCGGCACCGAGCAGCGCGTTGACGAAGTTCTGCGTCGTGAGGAGGATGACGACGAGCACGACCGCCGCGAATACCGCTGAGAGCCCGAGGAGTTGAAACGGCTTCAGCAGCGCTTTCCGGTCAGACTTTGCCACGCCGTTGTTCCTCCGAACCGTTGTTGCGAGTAGTGGTCTCCGACGCATCCGCGTCGGGGTCTGGGGGATCTCCCCCGGCTGCGCGACGGGCGATGCCGCGCAGCGTCAAGCCTTCGATGATGAGCAGCACCGCCAGCACGGCGGCGTAGGCGCCGAGGAAGCCCGTCGATTGCACCGTCGCGGTGAGCGACCCCTCGATCTGCTCGAGACCGCCGTAGTCGGCGTCGAGATCAGGCGGCACGAGCGCGATGACGATGCCGAACAGCAGCGTCAGCGCGCCCGAGATCAGCACTTCTCTCGCGAACAACGGCAGTCGGCGCACCTGCCACGCTGCGAGGAGTTCGAGGAGGCCGGTGACGATCGCCCAGATCGACACGTGCCAGATGAAACCGGTGACGGTCGCGAGGTGCGGAACGACGCCGAAAACGAGCGCCGCGCCGCCAGCGATCGCAGAGACGATCGACCGCGCGAACGTGAGTGCACGCGCGGGGTGGAAGGGGATGCCGATGGCCTCGAAGCCGATGAGCACGCCGCTTGCGAGCGCGAACGCCCCAAGTGCGACGAACGAGAACGACGGTGTGTACTCCTGCGTGAACGTGACGATGAGCGCGACGACCGCCGCCGGCAGGGCGCGCACGAGCATGGCGACCCACAGCCGATCCGGCACGCTGGTCACACCGTGACCCGCGGGTCGCTGCCCGCGGGATGCACCCGAGGTTGTCGTCACGTGCGCGCCTCTTCGGGGGTCAGCGAGAACTCGGGCCGCCCGATGCCCTCGATCATGGCGTCGGCGGGGTCGTGACCGGTCGAGATGATCTTGCCGTCCGCGTCGACGTGTACGACCGTCGGCACGAAGGCGCGCGCCTCGTCGGTCGTGAGCTGCGCATAGCTCATGATGATGACGACGTCGCCGACGTGGCCGAGTCGGGCCGCGGCCCCATTGAGGCCGATGACGCCGCTCCCTCGTTCGCCCGGGATGAGATAGGTCTCGAAGCGGGCGCCGTTGTTGACGTTGACGACCGCGACCTGCTCGCCTGGCAGGAGATCTGCCGCATCCATCAGGTCGAGATCTACCGTGAGCGACCCGACGTAGTGCAGATCCGCCTGGGTCACGACCGCTCGATGGATCTTTGACTTGAAGATCGTGCGAAGCACTGGACACCCTTCGGCCCCGAGGTTCGGCGTCGGGGCGCGTCGACGCGGCGCTGGAGGCGCCGAATGCCCAGTCTAACGCGCGACGAGCCGCGTGCCCGGCGCGTCACGGCGGGCCCGCGGCGCGGGGGTGATCGTCGCGCTAGAGGCGGGTAGTGGGGGTCGGGATGCCGGAGCGCCGGGCGGTGTCCACCGCCAGCATCGG